>NZ_MUFH01000067.1:0-10800 GCF_001996115.1 Salinivibrio sp. MA427 | reverse complement strand
GCGGTAGACGGGCGCATATCATTAGGGATTACGTCCGGGGCATGGACGATGGATAGTCGGGGATGATGCTGGGCATTAAGTTGACGAAGCGACGCTTGGATGCGAGATTCATCGCCCACTAGCATCACTTTTAGGTCCGCAAAACGCGACAATGCCTGCACGGAGGCAGGCACTGTGACTTGGGGACCAAAATCCCCGCCCATCGCATCGAGTGCAATGGTTAGCCTAGTCAAGGGTCGACCTTACTTGTTGATAACCTTGCGGCCACGGTAGAAACCGTCTGCAGTCACATTGTGACGCAGGTGAGTTTCACCGCTGGTTTTGTCTACAGATACAGCTTGAGTACCCAGTGCATCGTGTGAACGACGCATACCACGCTTAGAACGGGTTTTACGGTTCTTTTGTACGGCCATTGACCCTACTCCTCGTTACTTTGCTTTAAGTTTTTTAGTGCGGCAAACGGATTTGGACGCTCATCAGCAAGTGGGATTTCCCCGAACACCATGTTGTCCGTACTGACTTTGCAGTCTGTATCTTCGTGCATGGCGACTTGTGGCAAGGCCACAATCAACTCGTCTTCGACCAATTGAATCAGATCAATCTCACCGTTTTCGTCGACTAATGCCGGCTCATAAGCATCCGGTAAATTGCCCACCTGGTCTTCATTGAAAACCGGGCTATAAACGAATTCAGTTTCATAGCGATACGAGAACGGCCCCCAACAACGTTGGCACTCAAGACTCACTGAAACGGCTGCTCGACCCGTTACAATTTTCAAGCCTTGGGCATCAATGTCGAATGAAAGCATGACCTCTGCATCACTATCGATGCTTTGGGTTGCCTCACCGAGGCGCAACAATCGCGACTTGTCTACAATACCATCGTAGTCGAGTTGCTTTTGGGCGCAACGGAACGGATCAACCGTCAGCGGTAGCTTTACCTTCTGCATAGGGCGCGAATATTAGCCTCCAAATGCGCTGGAGTCAAAGAAAATGTTACCTACGCGTCGCTGTTTAGGCTCGATAGCCACTCGGCCGGTTTGCCGACATCGCGCAAGTTATCTTTTCAGGTTAGACTGAGTGCGAACAATTAACAAAAATCGATCACGCGCGAGTCGTTTAGACACACTGGCGCGCTTAAAAAAGGAACGGTCATGCATACCACACAACCGCCAAAAATTGTGCTGGCATCAAGCTCCCCCTACCGCCAGGCCCTCTTAAAAAAGTTCGCCCTCCCCTTTTCGACTTTTTCACCTGCCATTGACGAAAGTCGACTCGAGAACGAACGCGCCACTGACTTAGTGGAACGGCTCGCACTCGAAAAAGCGATGGCCGGGATGCCGCTGTTCGATAACGCCATCATTATAGGCTCTGACCAAGTGTGTGTGATTGACGAGGAAGTCTTAGGCAAGCCGCATGAGCGAGACGTCGCCATTGAGCAGTTAAAGCGCGCCAGCGGCAAGAAAGTAACTTTTTACACGGGGCTGGCGGTGATTAATAGTGAAACCGGTGAGCATCAATCGGACGTTGAACCTTTTCATGTCGATTTCCGTGAGCTCACCGAGCAGGAGATTGTCCGCTACATCGATATCGAGCAACCGCTCGATTGCGCGGGCAGCTTTAAATGCGAAGGCTTAGGGATTGCCCTCTTTAACGCCATGCATGGCCGCGATCCCAATACATTAGTGGGGCTGCCACTGATTCGGCTACGCGAGATGTTAGAGAAAGAAAGGATTAGGGTTATCTAACCGGCGCGTGATCTATCAATGCTGTGAGGCTGTCCAATACAGCAACGGGACCAAAGGTCTTTAGGCTAGCGTGATCTTCAACGCCCCAGGTAACAGCCAACCGTGCCATATCCGCATTCACGGCTAACTGCATGTCATGGCCCGTATCACCGATCATAATCGCTTTCTCGCGCGCGATACCTGTTTGCGCTAACACTTCGTCTAGCATTTGTGGGTCAGGTTTAGATACCGTTTCATCCGCGCAACGCGTCGCAACAAATAAATCCTGCGTGCCTGTCTCTGCCATAGCCCGATCTAAGCCTGCTCGTGATTTTCCGGTAGCAACCGCTAATTGAAAGCCTTGTGCTTTTAATGCCACTAATGTGTCTTTGACGCCAGGAAAAAGCTGGCACGGTGTCGGATTGTCGTGGACAAATTGCTGACGATAATGCGCAATCCAGCTCGGATACCAAGCCGGATCAGCGTCGGGATAGAGCAATTGATAGCCCTTTTCCAAACTTAAACCGATCATGGCTTGCAAGCGTTCAGGCGGTAACACCGGTAACTGGCCGGTTAAACGTGCTGCACTATCAAGGCTAGACACAATCCGTCCAATGGAATCCATCACCGTACCGTCCCAATCAAAAATCAGTAACGAATAAGAGGCAATGGCAGGATGCGGCTTTCTTATTGCCATATTTGACGCCGCATCACAATCAACAGTAGTCGGTGGTTCAATGTGCATTTTTACCTCGTGTTCTCAACACTTACTGTTGCAAGACGCAGCGACAAAATACTGCGTATTGACGATCTGGGAATACGGAAAAAATTATGCGTTTTTCGCCCGTAGCCCTTCAAGGGCACGCTCAAGCTTGGGCTCCATCGGCGCGCTGAGCGTCATGGTGTCTTCATTCCCCGGATGCACAAAACGGATATTGGCAGCATGAAGGAACAAGCGATCCAGCCCGACTGACCGGGTGTATGCATCAAAGCGCGGATCACCATAGCGATCATCCCATGCTAAAGGATGCCCGACATACTGCGCGTGTACCCGTATTTGATGCGTTCGTCCCGTCACAGGGCTAGCCTGCACCAAGGTAGCGTCAGCAAAGCTTTCAATCACTTTAAAACGCGTTTCAGACGGTTTCCCCTTAGGGTTAACACGCACAATGCTATTCACCTCATTTTTTAATAGCGGTGCGGTGACTTTGCGCTGTTTGGCTGGCCATTTGCCCATGACTAACGCGTAATACTCTTTTTGCACCGTCTTTTCTCGAAACTGCGCCTGTAAATGTCGCAGTGCCGAGCGTTTTTTCGCAATCAATAAAATCCCTGAGGTGTCACGGTCAATCCGATGAACCAGCTCTAAAAAACGCGCCTTAGGTCGCAATGCACGCATGGCCTCAATGGCACCGAATTGCAATCCACTGCCTCCGTGCACTGCGGTCCCCGATGGCTTATTAAGCACTAACAGATGATCGTCTTCATGCAAAATACAATGTTCAAGCGCCGCTACTTTGTCTAACTTGGTGCTGGGTGCGGCTTTTTCATCTTTGTCGGGAAGACGAATAGGTGGCACGCGCACCACATCTCCCGGTTGGAGTTTATATTCCGGTTTTATCCGTTTTTTGTTAACTCGCACTTCGCCTTTACGAAGCACGCGATAAATCATACTTTTCGGGACATTTTTCAGCTGATTTCGCAAAAAATTGTCAATACGTTGGCCGGCGATATCATCATCGATGTCGATAAATCGCACTTGAGATTTTTGTTCTGTCATAACTTATTATTCTACCTCTAAGTGTGCTGACATGCACCTGTTGAGCGTACTAAAGCCGTTAAATCACGTGATAGCTATGCCGCAAAATCGCGGCAAAATCCGTTGAATTCCGCTCTCTTCCTGCCGGGCAATCGTGCAAAAAAACGCCATATTCACTGGGTTTTTCTATCAAGGCAACATAAGCCAATAAAGCCGATTGCTGGACTCTGGTCTCCCTGCTATAGTTGCGGCGTTAGTCAGAAAAGCAAACGCTTAGCTGACACACGGTTTATCGCCTGCGATAGAGATATCGCGCTTGGCAAACACGTGGCGCTCGGGGTATAAAAACGCGAGTGGTGCGGTTGCGAATCGAGCAGTCGGTAACCGTCATGCGGTTAATCCCGCAATAGCACCATAATTCCGAATGCTTTTAAGGCGTTACGCGGCAATTGGCGTAAGACGTAAACCCAAAGCACCCGTTAGTGTGTTGACACGAGGCAGTGAGTCAGTGTCAGAGCTCTCCGCCATCGGTAAAAAACGGCGGACGCCAACTGTGTAATCCGGTGAGCCATAAAAACCGTTGCAGCTGGCCGATTAAAACTTGCCCGAGCGCACCCCTGATTTTCTCCAGCCGGGAGGCTGCATCATATCAGACTTGGGGTCAGGCAGCATTGGCGACTGCTCTCGTCATCAACCGCTAATAACAACGATAAATAAATGAGAAAAATCAGATGAAAAGAATGTTGATTAACGCAACTCAGAAAGAAGAGTTGCGCGTCGCATTGGTTGACAAATAACCCGCGTGCAGGCGGTATCTCTCGCCGTATCGAAGGCGAAGAACGCAGCCAGCTGAAAGAAGCCATGTCCGGCCTCGAGCTGCCACAAGGCATGGGGCTGATTGTCCGCACGGCTGGGGTCGGCAAATCGGCCGAAGAGCTCGAGTGGGATTTAAAAGTGCTTCTTAACCATTGGCAAGCGGTGAAAGAAGCGGCAGCGGCAAACCCTGCACCTTTCCTTATCCATCAWGAAAGTAACGTGATTGCGCGCGCAATCCGTGACTACTTGCGTCGCGACATTGGCGAGATTTTGATCGACAGCGAAAAAGTCTTCACACGGGCGCAAGAACACATCAAGCTGGTTCGTCCTGACTTTGTCAGCCGCATCAAGTTTTATGATGGCGAGGTTCCACTCTTTAGCCATTATCAAATCGAGAGCCAGATCGAATCGGCCTTCCAACGCGAAGTACGCTTGCCATCCGGTGGCTCGATTGTTATCGATCCGACCGAGGCACTGACGTCTATCGATATTAACTCTGCCCGAGCCACCAAAGGCAGCGACATCGAAGAGACAGCTCGCCAAACCAACGTCGAAGCGGCAGAAGAAATTGCCCGCCAATTGCGTTTGCGTGACTTGGGCGGCCTGGTGGTGATCGACTTTATCGACATGACCCCAGTACGTCATCAACGCGAAGTCGAAAACATGCTCCGCGATTCGGTACGTATGGATCGTGCTCGCGTACAAATCGGCCGCATCTCGCGCTTTGGCTTGTTAGAAATGTCGCGTCAGCGCTTAAGCCCTTCATTGGCGGAAGCCAGTCATCATATTTGCCCACGCTGTAAGGGAACAGGCGTCATTCGTGATAACGAGTCACTGTCTCTTTCTATCCTTCGTTTGATGGAAGAAGAGGCAATGAAGGAAAACACCGCACAAGTACTCGGTATTGTTCCTGTCCCTGTGGCCTCTTATCTGCTCAACGAAAAACGCCGCTCCGTCCAGCACATTGAGAAGTACCACAATGTCCGCGAAGAGCCACAACAAGCACGTCCAGCGAAAAAACGTGAAGAGCCTGTTCTCCAAGGCTTTGCCGCACCCGCGACACCAGCGCCAAGTGCGCCAGCTCAAACGGCGTCGACCGAGGCATCCGTTAAAGCGACAACACCGGGATTATTGGCAAAAGTCGGTCAGTTTATTGCTAAGCTATTTAGCGCGCCTGCCAGTGATGAGGCGACGAGCCAAACCACACAAAAGCCTGAAGCATCAAGTCAGGAACAAGGTCAGAAATCATCACGCGGCCAACAAAATCGTCGCAATCAGTCTCGTGGTAGTCAATCGCGTGGCAACTCATCGCGAAGCAACCCATCGGCTAGCAACCATAAGCCCGATGCGCAAGACGAGCAAAGCGATAACAGCAGTAACGATCGCGGTCGTAACAATAAGCAACGTCGTCAGAATAAATCCCAAGAAGAACGTCGCGACACCAATCGTAAAGGCAAGAAGCCTCGCAACGATAACCGTAGCGATAAAGCGAAGAAAACCGCAGAGCAAGCACCAGCGGTCGAACCACAAGACGACAGTAAAGCGGCGAAACCGCAAGCTGAAAAAGCGGATACTAAAGGTCAGAAGCCCAACGATCAGAAGGCGGAAAAAACCGAACAGGTTAAACAGCGCCGTCAACGTCGTAAGCTAAACCGTAGCGTGCGGATTAATAAAGACATCGTAGAGACACACGCGCCGGTCGAGACTGCCGCCGAGCCAGGCAAAGACTTGCATCAAGTCGGTGCCGAAGTCGCCCAACAAGCGAAACAGCAACCGGAAAACGGCAAAAAAGAAGGCCAGCAGGACAAGCGTCGTAACCGTCGCTCACCTCGCCATCTTCGCGCCAGTGGCCAGCGTCGTCGTCGCCGTCCAATAGTGAAAAGCCCAATGCCGCTCACCACGGGTATGGCCTCACCGGAAATGGCAATGGGTAAAGTGTGGTCAGCAGAGCAACCGGTCAAGGTGAAGCAAGATCGCCGTCGCCAAGATAAACGCCAAACCCATCAACCGAGTGTGAGTGGTATTGTAAGTGGTGTGGCGCGTCCTGAAATGGCGATGGGTAAAGTCATTATCATGCAAAGCAAACCGGCTGACGCGGCCCCCGTCTCAACCCGCCCTGCATCTTCTGTAGGCACACCCGCGGCTGAGAAGAAGCCTGTTGTGCAGCCCGTGCAGACGCCTGAGGTGGAAGCCACACCGCAAGTAGCCGTTTCACCCGCACCGGCCACGACACCGGAGCATGATCCGAACGTCGATTTAGTGACCGAGAAAGTGATTGAGCGCGAGGTGGCAATCAATGCACCGACCGCCACTATCCAATATCGCCGCGCAACATCACCGATGATGAAAGCGCCGGCACCGAATGAGACAGTCGATCACAGCCCTGTGGCTATCGCCGCGTTTAACGCGCCAAACGCAGACGCCAAAGCAGCAGGTAGTGCCTGCGCTCGTGCATCAGCGTATGCGCCTGCGACCAAGCCCCAGCACTAATCGCTAGGCTTAACGGCATTCTTCAAAGGCCTCGGCATATGCTGAGGCCTTTTTTTAGATTTATTCCGCCGACGCAATACCTGTCACCCTACCCTCACTTGCAGCGATACATAGAAAAGTGCGTCAATCAACACGCTTCTATCGATACTTCCTTGTCAAAGCGAAAAAACGCAGTAACGTCGTAACAGGATGCGTTCCTCAAGCCTGATTATTCACGTTAACATTGACTCAGACAGGACGAGTGAACCCACAACCTTTATTAAAGTGCTGTAGGGAAAATGCTGTTTATTATGAAGAAGTTTCTCGCTGTCTACCCATTTAAACGCCTTCATCATACCCTGATGCTGGCATTCTTGTTATTAAGCCTTCTTCCACTCACTTTGGTGGCATTGTTTTTTTTAAATGCTTATAGCCAGGATCTGCAAAAGCAAAGTACCGCGCACCTTTTATCGGTTCGAGACAGTAAGCAGCAGCAAATCAATGATTACTTGAATGCCCAAGAAGCCGAAGTGCTTGGCTTTGTGGCCTCTGAGCTAGCCTATGCCAGTGGCGGCCATTTTTATGGTTTGATCGATGCATTTCGCCGCTTACGCCCTGACATTGAACAAGCCCGTCAATACGCCCAACGCCGTTATCTTCCCGAGTCAGGGAATATAATAAAAACGCCCGTCGCCAAAGACGATCCCAACTATTCAGCCACTGAGCGTTATCGGCTGCTCCATCAACGCTATCATCGCGCTTATCAGGCGTTACTGGCACGCGCGGATTTTGATGATGCTTTACTCGTCGATAAACAAGGCAACGTCACCTACTCGGTGAAAAAATACGCCAACTACGGCACCAATTTAATCACAGGGCCATTCCGAGATACCTCATTGGGGCACACCTTCTCAGTCTTGACACAGCACAGCCAAAAGATACAAGGCAAACTTGACCCGACGCCACATGTCGTTATTTCAGATTTCTCACCCGAGCAAGATGGGATACCCGTAGCTTGGCTAGGTGCACCGATTATTCAACAAGGATACCTTCATAGTTATGCCCTGTTTCGGCTACCCAACCAGGCTCTTGCCACATTAATGGCGCCGAGAGAGTCCAATGGTATTCAAACCTTATTGGTGGGAAAAGACGGCCAAGTACGTGCGCAATCAGCAACCTCTAAAGCGATCACCAACAGCACGCCAGTGATGGACAAGGCGCTAGCGGGGAACACAGGTGTCACCCGTTACCAAAGCCCCTCGGGCAACACATTACTCGCCGCTTATACCCCCATTGATAGCCATGGTTTAAAGTGGGGACTCGTCGCCGAGGTACCCACGCAAGTTGCGTTTGCACGGATCCACCAATTAGAGCAGCTATTTATTGTCGCTATGCTGCTCGCGACCCTCGCCGTGGTCGTTGCATCGCATTATGTGTCTAACTTTATTACTCGACCGCTCCTTCAGCTGACGTGGGCCGCCGAAAAAGTCAGTGCCGGTGATCTCGACACCCAAATCCATCACACACGCCGGCCTGATGAAGTGGGTCGGCTAGCAGTGAGTTTTGCGCGCATGCGTCATGCCATTCGCGAGAAAATCCAGTTAATTCAAAAGCAAAATCAAACCTTAGAAGCCAACCTCACCATCATCAAAGCTCAGAACCAAGAGCTGCAGTTGGCCAACACGCTAAAAGATGAGTTCCTCGCCACCACGTCACATGAACTACGCACGCCGCTACACGGTATGATAGGTATTGCAGAAGCAATGATTGATGGTGCGAACGGCCCAATTAGTCGCGAGCACCAATACCAATTGTCGATCATCGTTAACAGTGGTCAACGGCTAGCAAAACTGGTTGATGATCTTCTCGATTATCACAAAATGCGTTATGGACAACTGGGTCTCGAACAATGCCCTGTCGATGTTAACGCAATGACACAATTAGTCCTTTCACTCGCCAAGCACCTTAAAAAAGATAAACCCTTGGAGATCATCAACCAGCTGAGCGATTCGCCAGTATGGGTATACGCCGATCCGCAACGGCTCGAGCAAGTTATGTACAATCTGCTTGGCAATGCGATCAAGTTCACCGAAGCAGGCAAAATAGTGATCAGTGCCGATACCATTGATGACCGTATTCGCGTTCAAGTGGTTGATACCGGCAAAGGGATCCCCGCCGAACAACTCAGCCGAGTCTTTGAGCCGCTAGCCCAAGCAGTAAGCGGCCACTATCACTATCAACACGGTGCGGGTCTAGGACTATCGATTAGCCGACAACTGATTGAACTGATGGGCGGTCAACTCTATGTCAGTAGTCAACCACAGGTCGGAACCACGTTCAGTTTCACGCTTGCCAAAGCACATGAAATGCCCGCACTGACGGATGAGACTGATCAGCATATCTCGATGTCCGAGCATATCCACCCCTTAGACGCGGATCAACGCTTCCCCGAGCCAGCTGAAGCCAGCGTCCCCGCTCCAGCCGAAGACGCGCTGCATATTATGGTTGTCGATGATGAGCCGACCAATCAACAAATCCTAACCAGCTTTCTTCACATGGAAGGCTACCGTGTTTCAACCGCCAGCGATGGCCGCACTGCGATAGATAACGTAATCGCCACACCGCCAGATCTGGTACTTTTGGATGTACTGATGCCGGGAATGAGTGGCTTTGACGTCTGCGAGCAACTCAGGACACACTTCGATCATGCCGCACTTCCCATCATTATGCTCACTGCACTCAACCAGCCGGATGACAGGGTCTATGGCTTTAGCGTGGGTGCGAATGATTACCTCAGTAAACCCTTTGATAAACGAGAGCTGGCCGCACGGATTGCCACCCACCTGACCGCAAGTCAAGCTGAGCAGCGACGCCAAGAAAATCAACGCCTTGAACAGGCACTAGAGCAAAGCGCACAACAACAAGCCAGCCTGCTCGAAACACAATCTTGGCTGATCTCACAGCTGTCTCTTGCGCCCGAAGCCATGCTCGGCATGAGTCGTGATGGCCAAGTTAGGTTCGTCAACGAAGCGGCAGCACGCTTGTTTAAGCGCGATAAAGAAGACGTAAAACGCATGCACGGCCACGCGCTCGTTACCGCCCCCGACCACGCCCAACATAGCGAACGCTATCAAGGGCCACTTACCGCCTTTATTGACGGAACGCCTGAGCACCTTGATGGCATGTTGTTACGCTTTCCTGCAGAATCTGATATCGACAGCCTCTACGTGATCAACAACGATGCCCCCGTTTCTCAAACCCGTATACAAAGCCTTGAAAGTGCGATTGAAGCCCTCTCTGGGTATGCATTAGGCGGCGACATTCGCCAACTGGACGCATTAAAAGCCATGGGCGGTGAGTTTGAGGCGCTGGCAGAAAAAGCTGAACATCAACAAGAAAGTAAAATCAACACCCGTAGGCAGCTCATTGTCGAAGCCATGATTGCAGGGTTAGATTACTGGGAAGAAGCCACCGGCAAAACCAAGTTCGACTTTGCCGAACAAAGCGGCTTATGGCGCGTATACCTTGATCGTAGCAGCTTACAAACGCGCACTTTAGACAAGYACCTCTTGCTAGAAACCCTTCCCAAAACGCCAAGGTGGCGCACTGTGCTGAATTCCATTCGCTTTATCCTCGATCATTGCGACAAACGTAGCACCACCCGCACTCAGCTAGAATCTTACTACCAACAACTGCGCCAACTACTGTTAGACGATTAACAACACACCCACCAACGCAATAAAGTGCCTCCCCTTCCGGGGACAGGCACTTTTCCCTTTAGGAGGACAGACACGTTAAGTCCATGCCGTTTTAGCTCCTTTCGAGGACAGGCACCTTAGTCATAAGGTGCCTGTCCTCACTATCAGAACGAAGTGTCTGTCCCCGATATCTCTCTCACTCCCTATCACCAATACAGTGCCTGTCCTCACTATCAATACTCACTATCACTCACTATCATCGCAGTGCCTGTCCTCACTATCATCGATCAGAACGAAGTGTCAGAACAAAGTGCCTGTCCTCACTATCATTA
>NZ_MUFH01000066.1:0-10990 GCF_001996115.1 Salinivibrio sp. MA427 | reverse complement strand
TTCCTAGTACGACGAGGAATGAAAGAGTTACAAAATATTAATAGAAATTGCGCTCAAAACGAACAGCTGAATTGAAATAGATCAAAATTAATCGATATTTATAGACGTCTAGATTTCCAAAATGGCTGTGGTAGGATAAAACTATCGCAATCAGGATGGTGATATCACGGGGTAAGAATGGATCGATTAACACAGCGTCTCTCTAAGTGTATTTTGGTGATCGATGGTGGTATGGGCACCATGATCCAAGGCTTAGGACTCGGCGAAGCCGATTACCGCGGCGCACGCTTTAAAGACTGGCATTGTGATGTGAAAGGTAACAATGACCTTTTGGTACTGACGCAGCCTGAAAAAATAGCAGCGTTACACAACGACTATCTGGCCGCGGGCGCGGACATCATAGAAACCAATACGTTCAACGCGACCCAGATAGCCATGGCCGATTACGACATGCAGGCCATCAGTGCGGAGATAAATTTAGCTGCTGCGCGTCTTGCTCGCGACGTGGCTGACCACTGGACGGCGAAAACCCCAGAAAAACCACGCTTTGTTGCTGGGGTTCTCGGACCCACGAATCGCACTTGCTCTATCTCTCCAGATGTGAACGATCCTGGCTTTCGTAATGTCACCTTTGATCAATTGGTTGAGGGGTATGCGGAGTCCACTGAGGCGTTGATGGATGGTGGTGTTGATCTCATCATGTTGGAAACCATCTTTGATACCTTGAACGCTAAAGCCTGTGCCTTTGCTGTTGAAAAAGTCTTTGATGCCCGAGGTGTGCGCTTACCCATTATGATCTCTGGCACCATCACTGATGCGTCTGGTCGTACGCTCTCTGGGCAAACCACCGCGGCGTTTTATCACTCTTTACGCCACGTCGAACCGCTTTCTTTTGGTTTGAACTGTGCGCTGGGGCCAGCCGAATTGCGTCAGTACGTCAAAGAGCTCAGTGAGATCTGCGAAGGATTTGTTTCGGTCCATCCCAATGCCGGTTTACCTAATGCGTTTGGCGAATACGATCTCTCGCCTGAAGACATGGCAAAACATATCGACGAATGGGCCGCTTCTGGCTTTATTAACTTGGTGGGTGGGTGCTGTGGTACCACGCCCGAGCATATTCAAGCGATCAGCGAAGTGGTGGCGAAACATGCCCCTCGTGCGCGCCCCTCTCAGTCTGTGGCATGTCGACTATCAGGGCTAGAACCGCTGACTATTAATGCTGAAAGCCTGTTCGTGAACGTGGGGGAGCGCACCAATGTCACTGGGTCAGCGCGTTTTAAGCGTTTAATCGTTGAAGAACAATACGACGAAGCGCTTGAGGTGGCGTTACAGCAAGTGGAAAACGGGGCGCAAATCATCGATATCAATATGGATGAAGGCATGTTGGATGCACAGCAAGCCATGGTACGTTTTCTCAATCTGTGTGCGGCTGAACCCGATATTGCCCGGGTACCGGTGATGATTGACTCCTCAAAGTGGGAGATCATTGAAGCCGGACTGAAGTGTATCCAAGGTAAAGGGATTGTGAACTCAATTTCTCTTAAAGAGGGGGAAGCCGCGTTTATTCAACAAGCCCACTTAGTCCGTCGATACGGTGCCGCTGTGATTGTGATGGCGTTTGATGAGCAAGGCCAGGCTGATACACGTGAACGTAAAGTCGAGATTTGCACGCGCGCGTATCACCTGCTGGTTGACCAAGTCGGCTTCCCGCCGGAAGACATTATCTTTGATCCTAATATCTTCGCGGTGGCCACCGGCATTGATGAGCATAATAACTACGCGGTCGACTTCATCAACGCGGTCGCAGATATCAAACAAACCCTGCCGCATGCCATGATTTCAGGTGGCGTGTCTAACGTGTCTTTTTCGTTTCGCGGAAACAACCCAGTGCGTGAGGCGATCCATGCGGTGTTTCTCTACCATTGCATTAAAAACGGTATGGACATGGGCATCGTCAATGCTGGCCAGTTAGCCATTTATGATGATTTGCCTGAATCGCTGCGTGTGGCGGTGGAAGATGTGGTGCTTAACAAAGACGATGGCGCCACGGAACGTTTACTGGCGTTGGCGGACAGCTACCGCGACCGCGGTGAAAACGAAGTGGCAGAAACCGCGGAGTGGCGCAGTTGGCCAGTGGATAAACGGCTTGAACATGCACTGGTTAAAGGCATTACCGAATTTATTGTTGAAGATACTGAGCTAGCTCGAGCGGCGGCGAGTAAACCGTTGGAAGTGATAGAAGGCCCACTAATGGCGGGCATGAATGTGGTGGGAGACTTATTTGGCGAAGGTAAGATGTTCCTGCCGCAAGTGGTGAAGTCGGCGCGGGTGATGAAACAAGCCGTGGCCTATCTTGAACCTTACATCAACGCTGAAAAGCAGCAAGGGCAGACCAATGGCAAGATCTTACTTGCCACGGTAAAAGGCGACGTGCATGACATTGGCAAAAACATTGTCGGCGTGGTGCTGCAATGCAATAACTTCGAGATTATTGATCTCGGCGTGATGGTGCCGACCGATAAAATCCTGTCAGTGGCGCGCGAGGAGCAAGTCGACATTATTGGTTTGTCAGGCCTTATCACGCCGTCGTTGGATGAAATGGTGAATGTCGCCAAAGAAATGGAAAGGCAAGGGTTTGATATTCCGCTATTGATTGGGGGGGCGACCACATCCAAAGCGCATACCGCGGTGAAAATAGAGCAGCACTACCAGGCTCCTGTGGTGTATGTGTCGAATGCGTCACGTGCCGTTGGCGTTTGTGCATCGCTATTATCGCCGGCTCAATATCCGGACTTTGTCGCGCGCTTACAAAAAGAGTATGTGTCAGTACGAGAGCAGCACCAACGCAAGACACCCCGCACTCCGCCTGTCACCCTGGACGCGGCAAGGGCAAACAAATGGCAAACCGATTGGGCCCATTACACGCCGCCCCAGCCGGCGAGGCCGGGCGTCCATGTTTACGATGATGTCTCGATAGCGACATTACGTCAGTATATCGATTGGACCCCTTTCTTTATGACCTGGTCCCTGAGCGGCAAATTCCCGGCGATTTTAGACCACGAGCTGGTGGGTGAAGAAGCACGCCGTTTGTATGAAGACGCTAATGGTTGGCTCGACCGGTTTGAGCACGAAGGCTTGATCGCCGCAAAAGGAGTGTGTGGTGTCTTTCCTGCCAACAGCCTAGAGGACGATATCGAGGTGTATACTGACACATCACGGCAAACGGTGGGCACGGTACTGAACCATTTACGTCAGCAAACCCAAAAGCCACGCGGCGCCAATTATTGCTTGTCGGACTTTATCGCGCCGAAAACCAGTGGTCAGCCTGATTGGATTGGTGCGTTTGCGGTGACAGGCGGCATTGGCGAGTATGCCTTGGCGGAAAGTTATAAAGTTGCAGGGGATGATTACAACGCGATCATGATCCAAGCGGTCGCCGATCGATTAGCAGAAGCCTTTGCAGAATACCTGCACCAGCAAATTCGGATCTCATTGTGGGGCTATGCGCCCAATGAGACGCTCGATAACGACGCCTTGATCCGGGAGCAATACCAAGGGATCCGGCCGGCACCGGGTTATGCTGCCTGCCCTGAGCACAGCGAGAAAGGTAAAATCTGGCAGTTGCTCTCGGTGGAAGCGCACACAGGGATGACGCTGACCGAAAGCTACGCCATGTGGCCGGGCGCGTCTGTGTCGGGATGGTATTTCTCACACCCTGAATCACGCTACTTTGCGGTAGCGAAGATCCAAAATGATCAACGTGACAGTTATGCGGCGCGCAAAGGGTGGAGCAGCAAAGACGCGGAAAAATGGCTCGGGCCAAACTTAAACGCCTAATGAAAAAAGACCAGCACATCACATGTGCTGGCCTTTTTTTACTCAAATAAGTCAGCGTGTAACCGCTGTACGACATGGGTCGCGTCGTGATCGTCGACCACCACACAGATATTGTGATTGCTGGCACCATAGCAAATCATGCGCAGTTTATATTGGGCTAGCGCACTAAATACCGGCGCTGTCGCGCCCGGTGTGTGATTCATCTCGTTACCGATCAGCGCAACAACCGCTAGATTCGCACAGATCTCTACCTGACATAACTGCGTGAGCTCGGCGATGGCAGCCTCCGGCAGCTGCGGTGCGTCACCCTGGGTATGGGTTTGATCCAGCGTCAGAGAGACACTGACCTCCGAGGTCGTGATTAAATCGACTGAGATTTCAAAGCGCGCCAAGATCTCAAACACCTTGGCCAAAAAACCACAAGCATGAAACATGTTTAAGCTGGTCAGTGTCACCATGGTCTGGTTGCGCCTGAGGGCCACGGCACGAAACAGCGGCGCTGAGTGCGCTTGCTCACGGATCCAGGTACCGCCTTGTTCGGGGGCTCTCGCCGCGCCGACAAATACCGGGATATGCTGGCGTACCGCGGGCACTAACGTCGATGGATGGAGGATCTTGGCACCAAAGGTAGCCATTTCCGAGGCTTCGCTAAAGCTAATTTCACTGATAGGACGAGCACGATCAGTCACCCGTGGATCGGTGGTATAAATCCCGGGGACATCGGTCCAGATGGCCAAGCTTTCTGCTCCGATCGCCTCGGCGAATAGCGCGGCACTGTAGTCACTGCCGCCGCGGCCTAAGGTGGTGGTGTGCCCGTTCGCATCAGCACCGATAAACCCTTGCGTGACCACTAAATGCGTCGCTAAGCGGGGGAATAATTGGTTCTGGCACTGTATCTTGGTTTGTTGTCGATCCGGTTGGGCACAGCCGAAGTGACTATCGGTGCGTAATAACGCTCGCGCATCGGCCCTCACCGTGGCCATGCCTCGGCTATTGAGCAAGTGAGTAAAAATATAGGTTGAGATGAGCTCACCACAAGCGACCAACGCATCCGTTAACGCTGTACTGGGGGCAGAGGTTGCGGTATTTGCATAGTCGGCAATCGTTTGGTGCCAGTCATCGACTGCTGTTTGCGTGTTCTGGCAAGCGGGAAGCGCGTTTAATATCGCTTGATGGATAGCGGTGATGGCAACCAGTTTGTCTTGACGGACTTGTGGGTCGTTGATCCCTTGTGCCAGTGCAACTAAGTGATTGGTGACGCCTGCGCACGCACTGATCACCACAAAGCGGGTATGTGGGTTTTGCTCGATCACATCAGCGCTTTGTTGCATGGCATCGATAGTGCCAACGCTTGTCCCGCCAAACTTAGCGACTGAAATCGGTGGTAATGGGTTCACGTCCTTTTCCCCTCTCATCATACAAATGGGTCTTAATCAATTCATTATGGGGAACATCAGAAGTCACATCGTGACCGCGGTAGGGACCGCAAAAAAGAAGGAAGAGCAAACGGCAGGCATGGACTGCCAGAAGCGCTCCACCTGTCTTCCTGTAGGGATGACAAGTGACAGCCTGAAGGATTCAGCCTCCTAGGCCGGCAGCGTTTCGCCCCCAAGCTTACGCCACCTCGGCATTGTCTCCCCTGATTATCATACCTTGGAGTGGGGCTCCGCATGATAACTGCCTGAGAAATGCACCTCTTCTGCATGTTCAGTCCCGGGTTGGTTATCCCGTGAACAGCATTTACATTACGGGCGAGATGACAGGGTGTCAACTGCCTTTTGGTCACGATCAGTGCCTTGGCAAAATTGTCCAGCGATCACACAGTTCACGTGCCAGGCAATAGGGATATGGCGAAAAAATATGCTATAACGGTCATCTGTGTGTACCAACAACAAGGAAAGGTTATGGCACGTTCAATTTCCGAGATTCAATCTTTTCAGCCCGTGGCTCGCACGTTAATGGGCCCGGGCCCCTCTGATATTTATCCTGCAGTGCTACAGGCACTCAGCCGTCCGACTGTCGGACATCTTGACCCTTTGTTTATCGCGATGATGGATGAAGTCAAACAACTGCTTCAATATGCGTTTCAAACCGACAACCCTTTTACCCTGGCGATTTCGGCACCAGGCAGTGCCGGGATGGAAGCTTGCTTTGTCAACTTAGTTGAACCGGGTGAAAAAGTGATTGTCTGTCGCAATGGTGTGTTTGGCGATCGTATGCGGGAAAATGTCGAGCGTTGCGGCGCAACAGCAGTGATGGTCGACGATGCCTGGGGTGCCCCTGTTAGTCCAGAAAACGTTGAGGCTGCGTTGAAAGCCCATCCGGATGCCAGCACGCTTGCGTTTGTCCATGCTGAAACCTCAACCGGCGCTTGTTCGGATGCGCAAACACTGGCGAGATTGGCGCGGGAGCATGGTTGCTTAACCATTGTCGACGCCGTGACTTCACTCGGTGGCGTGCCATTGAAAGTCGATGAGTGGCAGCTCGATGCCGTGTATTCCGGTAGCCAAAAATGTTTGTCATGTGTCCCTGGCTTATCGCCTGTCACCTTCTCACCGCGTGCTGTGGCTAAAATGCAATCGCGAACCCACAAGGTACAAAGTTGGTTTCTCGATCAAAGCCTGGTGCTTGGTTATTGGAGCGGAGAAGGGAAACGCAGCTATCACCATACCGCGCCGGTCAATAGTTTGTATGCTTTGCATGAGTCTTTATTGCGGCTCTATCAAGAAGGGCTTGAGCATGCATGGCAACGTCATCAAGACATGCATCAACACCTCAAAGCAGGGCTGGATGAGCTCGGTATCACTTTTGTGGTTGATCAGCCTTACCGTTTGCCGCAGCTTAACGCGGTCACTATTCCGGATGGCGTGGACGATGCGGCAGTACGTCAGCACCTGCTCACGACCTATAATCTCGAAATTGGTGCCGGCTTGGGCGATCTCGCCGGTAAAGCGTGGCGCATTGGCTTAATGGGCTACGGGGCACGGCATGAGAATGTGGCGCTGTGTCTGAAAGCGTTAGAAAACGCGTTACGTTAAGGCGTTAAGGTATCGGGCAAGGTATGGCGAGTGGTCCATACTTTGCTTGCTTGCGGGTATAAATAGCGCGCTTCTTGTTGAATATCGCGTGCGCGTTGATGATCACCAATTTGTAACGCAACCTGATACGCATGCTGATAGCCCGAAAAGCGTGGGCGTTGCGCGACTTGACGCAGTAAATCATCCAAATGCTGGTGGCGTGCTACGTCAGATAAGTGCGCCAAATTCGCTTGAAAGTGACGGTCTTGTTGCGCACGGTGCAGTTTTTGCTGCCACCATGGGTGTTGCTGATACAAGGTAAAACGCTGCGAACTTAATAAGGAATCACGCAGATAGCGATTGGCGAGGTAAACGGATGACAAGCTCAGTAAGGTGACGAGCACCAGCGCCATGATCACACTACGGCTCGCGACACGCTGACTATAACGGTGTGAAAACACGGGATAACGACGATATCGACCGGTTAAGTTGTCTAACCAATATAACCAAATCAATAACAATACCCCGTTAAACCACTGTGTGCCACTGGCTGGATAAATCATCAGGCCGGTCAGTGGTGGCAATACTAAGGCGATCAATATTCTACGTGTTCCTGACGGTGCACGTAGAATACGAAGTGTTAGCGCGGCTAACACCACAAGATAGCCGCAGGCGACAACGAGCCCCCCTTCAAGGAGCCACAGGATTAAAGCACTGGGTAACGTCACCGGGCCGGAATGATTCGGTTGTGAGGCAGACAGTAATAGCAACGTTGACTGACCATTGCCCATGCCCACTCCAAAAAATGGCGTCATTTGCCATTGCTGCCACGCCAGCATCAGTGCGCGCTGATCGTCGGCGGTGAGCCAGTGCCAGTTGTCTTGACCACTGAGACCAAATACCGCCAAAAATGCCCCTGCCGAGATAGCGATCATCCACATACGATGCTGGCGTCGCGAGGCAAACCGGGCTAAATACACTTGTTGTAAGCCAATCGCACACAGGGCGAATAGCAACAGTAAGGGTTGCTCTTGCATCGCCAATATCGGAATCAACATGAGCGGTGTTAACGCGAGTAAGCCTTGGCTAACCGGGTGGCGATATCGACCACTGGGCTCTCTGGCCAAAATGTAGGCGGCGAGCGTGACTCCGGTTAACAATAAGGTGTGAGTCACGGCTGGAGGGAGGTGAGGGACCCATTGATCAAACATAAAGGGTGCCATGCCCGGCGGAGGCTGGTTCCCTAATACCGACAATACCGCTAACCAGGAGGCCAACAATAAGACGGCCAGTAGTTTTTGTCGTTGGGCGTGATTAAAAATAAACTGCTGTAGGGCTGAGAAAAAGCCAAAGCTTAGCGCTAAAACGATGAGCGCATAGCCACTATTGTGGCCCAGTGCCTGCGGATAAAAATAGGGCATCATCGCCAAGCCGGTCGCAAGTGCCAATGTGCCGGTCAGCCGAGTGGCTCGCCATGTGTGTTGACGGATAACCTCCAAACTGGCGAACCCAAGCGCAAATGCCAAGGTGAGTAATGATAGCGCCGCCGCCGGGTGACGTATGCCTACCAGCGGCAGAGCAACCGAGTAAAGAGGCAGACAAATCAGCCACAATACCGTTAAGGTCACCAAAAAGGGCACCGTCAACGGCTTGCGTATGACACGACTAGGCGGCAGCACTAACGTCATTATCGCTCCAACATTGGCTTGAGGAAGTGGGCCGTGTGGCTGCCGACCACATCGACAATCGATTCCGGTGTGCCTTGGGCGATAATTTCACCCCCGCCATTGCCGCCCTCAGGCCCCAGATCGATGATCCAGTCGGCCGTCTTGATCACATCTAAATTATGCTCAATAACCACAATAGTATTCCCTTGCTCACGTAGGCGGTGCAGAACATTGAGCAGTTGTTGAATATCATGAAAGTGTAACCCTGTGGTTGGCTCATCAAGAATATATAAGGTTTTACCGGTATCGCGTTTGGACAGCTCTCGGGCTAACTTCACCCGTTGCGCTTCACCACCAGACAAGGTCGTCGCCGCTTGGCCTAGGCGCACATAGCTCAAGCCAACATCCATCAAGGTTTGCAGCTTACGCTTAATGGCTGGCWCTGCATCAAAGAATTCACGCGCGTCTTCCACTGTCATTGCCAGGACTTCATCGATGGTTTTGCCTTTATAGCGTACTTCAAGTGTCTCGCGGTTGTAGCGTTTGCCCTTACACACATCACAAGGGACATACACATCCGGCAAAAAGTGCATTTCTACTTTGATGACCCCATCGCCTTGACAGGCCTCACAGCGGCCACCGCGTACGTTAAAACTAAAGCGACCCACCTTGTAGCCTCGTGCCCGTGCTTCTTGTGTGCCGGCAAACAGTTCACGAATCGGGGTAAAGATCCCAGTGTAAGTGGCGGGGTTTGAACGCGGCGTACGGCCAATGGGGCTTTGATCGATGTCGATAACCTTATCAAAGTGTCCTAGGCCATCAATCTCGGCATACGGCGCAGGATCCGCGGTTGTGGCACCGTTTAATTGCTGGTGGGCGACTTTAAAGAAGGTATCGTTGATGAGGGTTGATTTTCCAGATCCCGACACGCCCGTGACACAAGTGAGTAAGCCGACAGGTAAGTGCAGGTCCACATTTTTGAGGTTATTTCCGGTTGCACCTTTGAGCGTCAACATCTTGTTGGGATCGCGCGGTATCCGTTGTGCTGGCACCGCAATCGCTTGTTTGCCAGAAAGATACTGCCCGGTAAGTGAATGCTCACTGGCAAGAATATCGTCAAGGCTGCCTTCTGCCACGATCTCGCCCCCGTGCGCGCCCGCCCCTGGGCCTATATCGATAATGTAATCCGCGGCACGAATAGCGTCTTCATCATGTTCAACCACCATCACGGTATTGCCCAGATCGCGCAAGTGCTCCAAGGTATCCAGTAAGCGCGCGTTATCTCATACTGAGCTCACAAATTTCTGGCAGGTTACGGTTATCGATAAAAACATGTCGAGCTTCTTGACGTAAACGCGAGCCACCGCAGCTGGCGCAGGGCTTAGTGGCAATATATTTGGCGAGTTCGTCGCGCACCGCATTAGACTCGGTATCGCGATAACGGCGCTCCATGTTATTGAGGATCCCCTCAAACGGATGCTTACGTACGCGAATATCACCACGATCGTTGACGTATTTAAACTCGATCTCTTTCGGCCCAGACCCATATAAAAGTATATCTTGCATGGTGCCGGAGAGATCTTGCCAGGGCGTTTCCAGATCAAAACCGTAATGCTCAGACAGTGAACGCAGCATTTGGAAGTAATAAAAGTTACGACGATCCCAGCCTCGGATCGCACCACCTGCGAGACTGACCGCAGGGTTTTGAATCACGCGTTTGCGATCAAAGTACTGCTGAACGCCTAACCCGTCACAGGTGCCACACGCACCGGCGGGATTATTAAATGAGAACAAGCGAGGCTCTAGCTCTTGCATGCTGTAACCACAATGGGGGCAGGCAAAGTTAGCAGAAAAAATGATTTCTTCACCGTCGCCGTCCATCCAGCTGATGACCGCACTGCCACCCGTGAGTTCGAGCGCGGTTTCAAAGGATTCAGCTAAACGTTGTTGTTGATCGTCGCGTACTTTAAATCGGTCAACCACCACTTCGATGGTGTGTTTTTTTTGCAGCTCCAGCGTGGGTGGATCGGACAGATCACACACCTCGCCATTGATCCGCGCACGAATAAACCCTTGAGCAGCGAGGTTTTCAAGTGTTTTTACATGCTCACCTTTTCGGTTTTTGATAATCGGTGCCAGCAGCATTAACTTACTGCCTTCAGGCAGGGCTAACACTTTATCCACCATTTGGCTAATGGTTTGTGCCGCTAGGGTGACATCATGGGTGGGGCAGCGTGGCTCTCCCACTCGGGCGTACAGCAAACGCAGATAGTCATAGACTTCAGTGATGGTGCCAACGGTGGAGCGGGGGTTATGTGATGTCGACTTTTGCTCAATCGAGATGGCGGGTGACAGCCCTTCGATATGGTCAACATCGGGTTTTTCCATCAAGGATAAAAATTGACGCGCATACGATGATAAAGACTCAACATAGCGACGTTGACCTTCGGCATACAAGGTATCGAAAGC
>NZ_MUFH01000065.1:0-10993 GCF_001996115.1 Salinivibrio sp. MA427 | reverse complement strand
CGATGGGGATCATTGCCACGCGCTCACTGGATAAAGAAGTGACAGGCTTAACCGATTTGATTGCTGAGCACGAAACCCGTATCCGCAACGGGATGCAGGCGTACGCATTGCTAGAAAAATTGCGTGCCGGCGAGACATCGTCTGAAACTAAAGCCGCCTTTAATGAAGTGAAAAATGACCTCGGTTATGGTCTGCTGCTCAAGCCTTATACCGATAAAGTGGTTGATGCCACCGAAGGGCAAATTCAGCAAGCGGCACAAGACTCTATTCCACACGTGGCACCGCTGTTCTGGAGCTTCAGGATCATGGTGGCTTGTGGCTTTGCGATGCTGTTTATCTTTGGCATGAGCTTCTGGCAAACCTGCCGTCAACGTATTGATCAAAAACCTTGGCTACTCAAACTGGCACTGATTGGTATTCCGCTGCCTTGGATTGCCTGTGAAGCGGGCTGGTTTGTTGCCGAATATGGTCGTCAGCCTTGGGCTGTGGGTGAGATTTTACCAGTGCATATGGCCGCCTCTAACCTCGCTGCAGGCGATATCATCTTCTCGATGGTGGCGATTTGTTCGCTCTACACCGTCTTTCTCGTCGCCGAGCTCTATCTGATGTTCAAGTTTGCGCGCTTGGGGCCAAGTAGCCTCAAAACCGGCCGCTACCACTTTGAACAAAAAGGCAATCCAGAAGCGGATTTCAGCCGCCAGATTGAAGCATAAGGAGAGATAGCATGTTTGATTATGAAATGTTACGGCTGATCTGGTGGGCGCTTATTGGGGTGCTACTGATTGGCTTTACCGTCACCGATGGCTTTGACATGGGGGTGGGCGCTTTGCTCACCCTGATCGGCAAAACGGATAGCGAGCGCCGGGTGATGATTAACTCTGTCGCCCCGCACTGGGAAGGCAACCAAGTTTGGCTAGTCACCGCGGGTGGGGCATTATTCGCTGCCTGGCCGCTGGTTTATGCAGTGTCATTCTCTGGGTTTTATATCGCGATGGTGCTCACACTGGCGGCGTTATTTTTCCGTCCCATGGGCTTTGACTACCGCTCAAAAATTGATGATAAGCGCTGGCGTACTGCCTGGGACTGGGGCCTGGTTGCCGGTGGTTTTATACCGCCTGTGATTTTCGGTGTCGCCTTTGGCAACTTGCTGCAAGGCGTACCATTTCAGTTAAGCGAGCTGTTGATCCCAACCTACACCGGTGGCTTTTTCGCACTGCTTAATCCATTCGCACTGGTGTGTGGCCTTGTGAGTCTGTTTATGGTGGTGCTGCAAGGGGCAACCTGGCTGCAAATGAAAACCACCGATGCGCTGCATGTACGGGCACGCAATGTGGCGCAACTGTGTGCGCTACTGACCACCGTCTTGTTCGTGGCAGCGGGCTTTTGGGTACAAAACCTGGAAGGCTTTGTGGTGGTCAGTGAAGCGGCGAACCAAGCGGCGTCTAACCCACTGGCGAAAGAGGTGGCGGTGCAAAGCGGCGCGTGGATGCACAACTACCAAGCGATGCCAATCCTTTGGTTAGCTCCCATTGTCGGTGCGGTGATGCCACTATTGGCACTGCTGGCGTCTCGAGTTGAACGTGGTGGCTGGGCCTTCTTGTTCTCGAGCTTGGCTATTGCTGGGGTAATTTTGACCGCGGGTATCGCGATGTTCCCCTTTGTGATGCCATCGAGCACCTTCCCAAGTCATAGTTTGACCATGTGGGATGCCACCTCGAGCGAACTGACATTATCGATTATGACTATCGTCGCTGCGATTTTTGTGCCGATTATCTTGGCTTACACCTTGTGGTGCTACATTAAGATGTTCGGCCGCTTAGATGCGCAATATATTGAAGACAACAAACATTCACTGTACTAAGTAAGGAGCCTGCATATGTGGTATTTCACGTGGATTCTCGGTGTGCTGCTGGCATGCGCCTTCGGGATCATCAATGCGTTATGGCTTGAGCATACCGAAGCCATGGATCACGATAATGAGTGATCGCCAACCCGCTCCTTTAGGCCAGGATTTTTCTGGCCTTTGGCGGCTGCTCTCATTGGCCAGTGCATTATGCTGGGGGGGCCAAGTAATGTGGGCGCCTGAAGCCTTCGCGCAGCGCATGGGCGGCGTCACGTTCCTCATGGGCGTGGGCCTACTTTACGCCACCTGCTTGGGCGTGATTCACGCTGTCGGCTTTACAGCGCAAGGAAAATGGAGCCGCTGGCTTACTTGGCCGCCATTAGGGTGGGGCGTGTCTCTTCTTTTGCTCGCCTTGATGTGGTTACGCTAGTTGAGCCAAACGCTCGGTGAGCAAGCGCAAAGTGACAAACGAATGACAAAAGTACCCAGGTGGTGCTTTTTTCATCACTGGCCGCGGAGTCATTGTGTGTTTTTTGCGGCATATCACTTCTTGCGCCCTTCATGGGCCACCAATGCAGCGACCGCGCGGCTTCAGCATTTCTATACATCGACAACTTAGGTATAGTAATTGCCTATCGCTGAACCTATATGGATACAGTCATGACTGAATCAACGCCGTTTCGTTGGCCCGTGCGTGTTTATTATGAAGACACAGACGCCGGCGGGGTGGTTTATCACGCCAACTACCTCAAGTACTTTGAGCGTGCGCGCACTGAACTGTTACGCCAAATCGGTGTCAATCAACAGGCCTTGTTTGCCGAGCACTATGCGTTTGTGGTGCGCCACATGGATATCGACTTTCACCGCGGTGCACGGCTGGATGATGCCCTTGATGTTGTCACCACAGTGTCAGCCATGGGGCGCGCTAGCATGACGTTTTGTCAAAGCTTGGTGAATTCTGATCAAAAAGCATTGTGTGTGGCAACGGTTAAGATAGCCTGTGTCGACCCAGCCACCATGAAACCCAAATCGATTCCAACACAGATTAAATCGGAGATGATGACGTGACCGCTGAACTTTCCATTCTCGACCTGTTTTTACAAGCAAGCCTGCTTGTTAAGGGAGTGATGCTGATATTACTGGGTATGTCAGTGATGTCTTGGGCCATGATCATCAAGCGCTCAAAAGTGATGCAGCAAGCCTTTAGCCGAGCGGAGCGATTTGAAGACCGATTCTGGTCGGGGATCGATCTCTCGCAACTCTTTCAAGAAGTGCAGGCCCGCAAGGATCACCTCACCGGTAGCGAGAAAATTTTCTACGCAGGTTTCAAAGAATTTGCCCGCCTGCATCGCAGTAACGACAAAGTGCCTGATGCCGTGATGGAAGGCACGTCACGGGCGATGCGTGTTTCCCTGTCTAAACAAGTTGAAGAGCTTGAAACCCACTTACCGTTTTTGGCCACCGTGGGCTCAATTAGTCCCTACATCGGCCTATTTGGCACCGTGTGGGGTATTATGCATGCCTTTATCGCCCTGGGTGCGGTGAAACAAGCCACATTGGCGATGGTTGCGCCCGGGATTGCTGAAGCCTTGGTCGCGACAGCCATGGGCCTATTTGCAGCGATCCCTGCCGTCATGGCTTACAACCGTTTGACAGCCAAAGTGAGCAAGCTTGAACACAACTACATGAACTTTATGGAAGAATTTTCTAGCATTCTTCACCGTCAAGCGTTTGCGGCAACCCAGGAGTAATCCATGGCGTATCAACCAAAACGACGCAAAATGACGGCGGAAATCAATGTGGTGCCCTACATTGACGTGATGCTGGTGTTGCTGATTATCTTTATGGTCACCGCGCCGTTTGTGACCCAAGGCGTCGATGTCGATTTACCACAGACTACACAGGCCAAAACAGCGGCAGAGTTGGCGGAAGAAGAAGACAGCGGCGCGTTCATCATTGTGGAAGTGGACCAAGACGGCCAGCTCGGGCTCAGTGTCAACAATGGTGATATGACCCGAGGGCTCAGCCTAGAAGAAATCTTAGTGCGGGTGAAAGCCGAACTTCAGCTTAACCCTAAATCCCCCGTCTTAGTCGGCGGTGATGGCCGTGTCCCCTATTCAGAAATCATCCTAACGCTTGATGCATTAAACCAAGCCGGCGTGTCGTCGGTGGGCTTAATGACAGAGCCATATGAGTCGTAGGTGAGGATGATGAACGAGCCAAACCATCGCGATCAGGCAACCAAAAGCAAGAAAAAAGACTCACTGGTGCCAGCGCTTGCCATTTCCGGCGGGCTACACGTGTTGTTGGTGATTGTGCTGTTATGGGGGGCAGATTTCACCTCAGACGCCAAGCCAACCCCCAAAGCTGGGCGCTCCATTGAAGCCACCGTGATTGATCCGGCCGTAGTGAATGCACAGGCAAAAAAAATTCGTGCGCAGCGCGATCAAGCCAAACGCGAAGAAGCTGAGCGGTTAAAGCGATTAGAGCAGCAAGCGAAACGCCTTGAGCAACAACGCGAGCAAGAAGAACAGCGCCTTCGCGAGGTCAAGCGGAAAAAGCTCGAAGCGGAACGTCAAGCACGAGAAGAACAAAAGCGGATTGCCGAAGAGCAAGCCAAGGCCAAAGAACAAGCACGCCTTGCCAAACAACAAGCAGAACAAGCCGAACGCGAACGTCAGCGCAAGTTAGAACAACAACGGAAAGCGGAATTGGCGGCGGAAAAAGCGGAGAAAGCGCGGCAAGAAAAACTGGCGGCTGAACGCAAAGCCGAAGCTGAACGCCAACGCAAGCTTGAGGCAAAGCGCAAAGCCGAAGAGCAAGCGTTAAAAGAGGCAGAGCAGGCGCGCAAAGAAGCCGAACAAGCGAGAAAAGAGGCCGAGCGCCGGGCGCAAGAAGCCAAACGGCAACAGCAAGAGCAAGAAGCGGCGCTTAATGATTTGTTTTCGGGGCTGGAATCGGAAGCCAGCCAACGGCAAAGCGCGCGCGGACAATTTGTGGAYGACGAAGTGGCGCGATACGGCGCCATTTTTACGCAAATGATCCAACAAAGACTGATTGTTGATGATGGTTTAAGTGGCCAAGAGTGTGTGGTCAATATGCGCTTGTCACCTACCGGCCTATTGCTTAATGTGGAACAAAAAGCGGGCAACTCGCGATTGTGTCGTGCAACAAAAACCGCGGTCGCGTCCGTATCACAATTTCCAATGCCAGACGATGGCGATATTATTGCTAAGTTACGTGATATCGAGTTAACCGTTCGACCTAACTAACCGACAGGATAAAAAACATGATGGAAGTGAGCCCCTGTGGTGGCACAAACCATGTCACAAACACGCGTCAGGATCGTTTACGGACGTGGCAAGTTGCCGCCGTTGTAATGCTGTTGGCCTGTTTGTCGTTACTCACGCAACCGGCACACGCTGCGCTTAAGTTGGTGATCACCGAAGGGGTGAACACAGCCAGGCCCATTGGCGTGATCCCCTTCCAATGGAAAGGGCAAGGCGAGATGCCTGAAGATATTGCCGGTGTCGTGGGATCCGATTTACGTCGCAGCGGTAAATTTAACCCATTATCTGTCAGTGACATGCCGCAAACGCCTTACAAAGATGCCGATGTCGATTACAACGCTTGGACCTCTCTCGGGGTGGATGCCGTGGTCACTGGCACCGTGACGCCCACGTCAGACGGCCGTTACCAAATTGATTACCAACTGATTGATATTGTGCGTGGCCAGCTCACGGGCGGCGACAGTAAAGGCCTAGGCGCCGATGGCCAGCTGGTACAAACCGATGACCACTTACTGGTCAACAACCGCGCCACGGTCAAAGAAAGCGATCTGCGCCGTTATTCGCATCGCATTGCCAATATTGTGTATGAACAGCTCACCGGCGAAAAAGGGGCCTTCTTGACCCGTATCGCCTATGTGGTGATCGATAAAGAGAACGACTACCCCTACCAACTGCGTTTGTCGGATTACGATGGCTATAACGAACGCTTGATCTTGCGCTCTAAACAGCCACTGATGTCACCGTCGTGGTCACCGGATGGTCGCCAACTGGCATATGTCAGCTTTGAAAATGGCCAAGCCGAAATCTTTGTCATGGATATTTACACCGGTGAGCGCGAGAAGATTTCGTCTTATCCGCGTCACAATGGTTCGCCTCAGTTCTCGCCCGATGGCAGCAAGCTGGCCATGGTGCTGTCTAAAACCGGTAGCCTGCAGCTTTATATCTTCGATTTGAAGAGCAAAAAACTGACCCAAATTACCCATGGTCGTGCCAATAGTACCGAGCCATTTTGGGATCCCGATGGTAACTCGCTCATCTACACCTCGGACCGGGGTGGCAAACCACAGATTTATCGCGTAAATTTAGATGATGGAACCAGCCGACGGATCACGTGGGAAGGCAATCAAAATATGGGAGGGCAACTGACTCCTGATGGCCGCCACTTGATCATGGTAAATCAATCCGCGTCTGGCTATAACATTGCAAAACAAGACTTAAACAGCGGGGCGGTGCAAATCCTAACCAAAACCTTGTTGGATGAGTCGCCAAGTATTGCGCCAAATGGCAGCATGGTGATTTACAGCTCGGTATATGGACGTAAGAATGTGTTGTCACTCGTCTCAATCGACGGCCGCTTTAAAGCGCGGTTACCGGCAACCAACGGGCGCGTGCGTGCACCAGCCTGGTCACCTTACCTGTAGTTTTTTAATTTTAAACAACGTGCGCTAACTTTCTAGAAAAGGAAAATAGAATGCAAATCAATAAAGTACTGAAAGGTCTGGCGGTGGCACTGCCAATGTTAACTCTGGCTGCGTGTAGCTCACACGATAGCTCAACCGGCAGTGATGCTGGTCAATCAACCAACCAAAACGGCACTACCGTGGTATCACCGGTTGACGGCCAAGGCTCAATGACTGAGCAACAAATCCGTAACCAAGAGCTGCGTCAGTCGCAAACCGTTTACTTCAACTTTGACGACTCATCAGTACTACCACAATACGAAGACATGCTGGATGCGCACGCGACTTACCTGCGTGACAACCCAGCGATGGAAGTAGTCGTAGAAGGCCATGCTGACGAGCGCGGTACCCCAGAGTACAACATCGCACTGGGCGAGCGCCGTGCTGAAGCTGTGTCTAAATACCTACAAGCGTTGGGTGTGCCAGCTAGCCAAATCTCTATCGTGAGCTACGGCGAAGAAAAACCGCTGGTCCTTGGCCAAAGCGAAGACGCTTACGCCAAAAACCGTCGTTCGGTATTAGTGTACTAATCCAGCCGATAGGTAGTGGAAACGAGTATGAAAATAAACAGTAACTCTGTGCGAACCCTCGCGCTGGCGTTACTGGTGAGTGTGGCAGCCCCCGCGGCTGCCACATCTGCTCCGGTGACAGAAGTAGGGGCGGGTGGCTCTGCCGTTGATCGTCTAGAACGCATGCTACAAGCGCGCAACCAAATGCAGCTGGATATGCAACGCCAACTTGATCAAATGGCGCAAGAGCTAAGCACGTTACGTGGCAGTGTTGAGCGTAACAGCTACGACATCAAACAAATGGTAGAACGCCAGCGCGATCTCTATCGCGAGGTTGATACGCTAAGAACCGCGAAACAAGCGGTCCCAGCCCCCCAAGAAGWGACGCAAGACGCATCATCTGTTAGCTTTACGGATGATAAAAGCGAAAACGCCGCGTATGAAGCTGCCGTCAACCTGATCTTAAAAGAGAAAGACTACCAAGGCGCAACCAAAGCATTTAAAGCGTTTCTTTCTAAATACCCAGAATCGGTATACACAGCAAACGCCCACTATTGGCTCGGCCAGCTCTATTTTTCTAAAAGTGAATTTGAGCAGGCAAACCAAGAGTTTACGGCAGTTAGCAAGTTTAAAGACTCCAACAAACGCGCCGACGCATTGCTCAAACTCGGCCTGATTGCGCAAAAACAAGGTAACGGCGACCAAGCCGATCAATACTTCCAGCAAGTGATTGATACCTACCCAGATTCAACCAGCGCCAAACAAGCCAAAAATGCGATGTAGGTTAAGATAAAGCAAGATCGTTGCCGCCTCTGCGCTCTTGCTCTTTCTGTACTCTGTATTCAGTCATCTGTATTCGGGAGTGGGAATACAGAGCGCTTCGCTTACGGAATACGGGAAAAGGCAACTCGTGCGCGCATTGTCCTTTTGCTCTTTCTGTACTCTGTATTCAGTTATCTGTATTCGGGAGTGGGAATACAGAGCGCTTCGCTTACAGAATACGGGAAAAGCAAAAGCTGGCACGATATGCTTATTCCGTATTCCGTATTCCGTATTCCGTATTCCGTATTCCGTATTCCGTACTCCGTCCTCCGTCACCTAGGACCTACGCTCTAGGACTCTAGCTCTACTCGCGTTATACTACCGGGACTGGAAGCCCCGGACTGGAAGTAAGCATGAGTAATCCCATGAGCCAAGTGATTGAAACGTCGCAAAGGGTCTATCCCTTTCCGCCGAAACCAATGGCATTGAGTGACGAAGAGAAAAAACAACACGTTGCGCGCATCAAACAACTATTAAAACAAAAAGACGCGGTACTTGTTGCTCACTATTACACGGACCCAGAGATCCAAGCCCTCGCCGAAGAAACCGGCGGGTGTGTGGCCGACTCGTTAGAAATGGCCCGTTTTGGCAATCAACACCCAGCCAAAACCCTGATCGTGGCCGGTGTACGCTTTATGGGTGAGACCGCTAAAATCCTCACCCCAGAGAAAACCGTCTTAATGCCAACGCTTAATGCCGAGTGCTCGTTAGACTTAGGTTGTCCTGCCGATGAATTCACCGCGTTTTGTGACGCACACCCAGACCACACCGTCGTGGTGTATGCCAACACCTCGGCCGCCGTCAAAGCACGTGCCGATTGGGTGGTCACCTCAAGCATCGCGTTAGAGATTGTCGAGCACCTAGACAGCCAAGACAAGCCAATTATCTGGGCTCCAGATCGCCACCTAGGCGCCTATATCGAAAAAGAAACTGGCGCTGACATGGTCTTATGGCAAGGCGAATGCGTGGTCCACGACGAATTCTCAGCCCAAGCGCTAGAAAAAATGAAACACCTTTACCCCGACGCCGCGATTCTTGTTCACCCTGAATCCCCAGCGAGCGTGGTAAAAATGGCCGATGCCGTCGGATCGACCAGTCAGTTGATTAAAGCGGCGCAAACGCTGCCGAATGAAAAGCTGATTGTCGCCACCGATAAAGGTATTTTCTACAAAATGCAGCAGATGGTGCCAGACAAAGAATTAGTCGAAGCCCCCACCGCCGGCGCTGGCGCCACCTGTCGCAGCTGTGCCCACTGCCCATGGATGGCAATGAACGGCCTTAAAGCGATTGAAAACGCACTAGAAAACGGTGGCGAAGAGCATGAAATTCATGTTGATGATAACGTGCGCGAAAAAGCGTTAATCCCACTCAACCGCATGCTCAACTTCGCCGCGGAGATGAAGGGGTAACCTCCGTAGATCGGACAAGCGCCAATGGCACCACCGATATACAAACCAGGCGTAGGTCGGACAAGCGCCAGCACAATGCCAACCATTATCACGATGTGTGCCGCGCGCCTCCGACATCATGGTCAAAATTGGCGCCGATCGTGAATGGTATCATTGACGTTAAAGTATGCGTAGGTTGGACAAGCGCCAGCACAATGCCAACCATTATCACGATGTGTGCCGCGCGCCCGTTGCACGGCGCCTCCGACATCGTGGTTAAATTTGGCGTCGATCGTRACARGCGCCCGTTGRCAATGTGCACATACCCAACACCTTGCCGGGGCTTGTGTCACCTACGCCAATGGAACCACCGATATACAAACCAAGCGTAGGTCGGCATAAGCGCCTTCTCGATCGCGCAAGCTTGGCGTGATTTCCGCCGCGCGCCATCCGACATGAAAGCCAAATTTGGTACCGATGTTAAATTCGGCACCGATCGTAACAGGCGCCCATTGCATGGCGCAGTGCAACTGGCGCCCGTTGACAAGGTGCACTTATCCAACATCTTGCAGGGGCTTGTGTCATCGACGCCAATGGTATCATCGACGTTTAAATTATCGTTCTGCATCGATAATTGCTCAACACAAATTCCACGAGGGATGATAAATCCCTCTTTTAACTTCACGATGAAATGAGGAATACGGCCAATCAACGACGCGCTCAACCCAACCATGTTTAACCGGATTGAAATGCACATAATCAAAATGATGCTTAAAATCTCGCTCATCCCTGATTGTATGCTCCCAAAACCGATCTTGCCATACCATCCCTTTTCCCATGATAAATCGCTTGTCTATTCGCGACACACTTTTAGTAAATAGCTTCTTTATCTCGCGCCACCTGGTTGAATAATCTGAGTCATTATCGGGAAGTGTCCAAATAGCATGTAAATGATCAGGTAAAACGACCCAAGCATCGATTTGAAAAGGGCGAGACGCTTTGACGGTTGCCACCGCTGAGCGCAGTAACCTTATATGCTCCGTGAGCAATCGCATCTCTCTGTCGCGTAGATTTACCGTAAAAAAATACGTGCCACCATGTGCATAATTTCTCCGATATCGCATTCCAGGCTCTCTTTTGCCACCTTCACATACGATCAAGTGACGCGAACCCAAGGCAGGAATCAAGTTTCATTACAATAAATTAGAATTCAGCCGCGAAACAAGATCGAAGGTGTTTGTTGTGCAGGGATTTGTGTCACCGTCGCCAATGGAACCACCGATATATAAACCAGGCGTAGGTCGGCATAAGCGCCTTCTCGATCGCACAAGCTTGGCATGATCTCCGCCGCGCGCCCGTTGCACGGCGCCTCCGACATTGGCGGTCAAATATTGGCATTGATCGTGACAGGCGCCCGTTGGCATAGTGCATCATAGTTGACATCTTGCCGGGGCTTGTGTCACCTACGCCAATGGAATCATCGATATATAAATCAGGCGTAGGTCGGCATAAGCGCCAGCACAGTGCCAATAAGTATCACAATGTGGGCCGCGCGCCATCCGACATCGTGGTTAAAATTGGCACCGATCGTGACAGGCGCAGTGCATCAATGGACATATTTTTAGTGTACTGTGTACCCATTATTTCGTTGGGCTATGTTGACATCGGGTACTTAGTACAC
>NZ_MUFH01000064.1:0-13282 GCF_001996115.1 Salinivibrio sp. MA427 | reverse complement strand
TCATCATACCAACGCTTGAGCATATCAGGCTCGCGCTTAGCAAGATTACCTCGCATCGGAAACGCAGTTTCCGGCAGGTTTAAGGTATCTTTGTAGTCACTCATTGATTATTGATTCCGTATGGAGGTTACTCTAGACATTATTGCCATCAGCCAGCCACGCACGCGCTGCCGATGCATCTCGTTGAATTTGCATTTTTAATGCGTCTACTGACGCGAATTTGGTTTCATCACGCAATTTGTGCAGTAGGCTAACTTCTAATTGTTTGCCGTATAAATCGAGCGTTTGATCGAATAGATGCACTTCTAACTGCTGATGGGTGCCATTGACCGTCGGTCGATTACCCACGTTGGCAACGCCCGGCAAAGATTGCCCTGCACGCGCACCGGACACGGTTACCGCGTACACACCCGATACAGGAGAGACTCGCCGCTTAAGCAGCACATTCGCGGTAGGAAAGCCGATCGTGCGTCCAAGCTTTCGCCCATGCGCGACCCGCCCGCAAATACTGTAGGGTCGCCCCAACATATCGGCTACCGCCTCTAACTGGCCCGCGAGAAGCGCATCTCGGATAGCGGTGCTACTCACCCGTCGGTCGCTGACACAAAAGCTTTCGGTACTCACCACCGCAAAGTGATGCGCTTTCCCGGCTTGCTCTAATCGAGCGAAGTCACCGGCACGCTTGAGGCCAAAGCGAAAGTCGTCACCCACTACCAGAAACTTAACACCCAATTGATTGACCAACAAGCGATCAACAAAAGCATCCGGGCTCATGGCGGCAAATGCTGGTGTAAAGCTGACACACAAAAGCCTATCCACGCCTAACTTAGCCAGCTGAGTATATTTGTCGCGCAGCCGGGATAAACGTGCAGGGGCCTGATCGCCTTGAAACAATTCGAGCGGTTGAGGCTCAAACAGCATGACAGTCGCAGGCAAATCGAGGGCCCTGGCCTTCTCGACCACTTGGCGCAAGACCGCTTGGTGCCCAAGGTGGACACCATCAAAGTTACCGATGGTGAGTACACAGCCTCGGTGTTTGGCCCGGATATTGTGAATGCCTCGAATTAATTCCATCGCCTGCTGACTATTTGAACTATAAAAACTGGCGGATTATATACTAGTCAGCGCTGGCAATCAGCCCTGGATTGATATTCCGCGCTTACCATCATCCTCGGTGGCGGATATCGCCTAATCTCACACCAAACATCACTGCCGTGATCAGATAGAGGCTCCCCCCGCCAAGAATACAGCCAGCCAAGCTAATGCTGCGAGAGAATAATGGCATAGCCACCCATTGTGACAAACTTGGCATTAAAACATAAAGCCCAATAACCATGGCACAAACAGCCACCAGTAACTTAACAATAAACGTCACTGTTTCTCGAGAAAGGCGATAAATATGACGACGGTGTAGCCCTTGATACAACAGGCCTGCATTAATCAGCGCCGATAAGGCCGTGGCCATTGCTAGCCCCACGTAGCTGAAGAAATAGGCAAAGATCGCGTTAAAGACCATATTGCTGACCATTGCGATGACACCATATTTGACCGGTGTTTTAGTATCTTGGCGAGCATAATAACCAGGCGCCAGGACTTTGATCACCATAAAATTGACTAAACCACAAGCATAAGCCACCAGAGAAAGACTGGCCGCCTCCACGTCAGGTACACCAAATTCACCCCGCATAAACAGCACCATCAACATGGGCTTGGCGAGCACAATTAATCCAGCCATGGCGGGGATCCCGAGTAGCAGAACCATACGTACGCCCCAATCCATGGTCGCAGCAAACTGATCCGCCGATTTATCGACATGTTTTTTGGATAACGCGGGCAAGATCACCGTCGCAATCGCAATGCCAAATAACCCCAGTGGGAACTCTAATAAACGATCGGAGTAATACAGCCAACTGATAGAACCCGTCATTAAGAAGCTAGCAATAAAGGTATCGAATAACAGATTAATCTGACTGACGGATACCCCAAACAATGCTGGGATCATTAACTGTCGAATTTTGACAACGCCGGGATGATGCCATCCCCATTTAGGCCGCACGAGCATCCCCTCTTGCGCTAAAAAAGGCAGTTGGAACAAAAGTTGGATCACACCGCCTGCAAACACACCGATCGCAAGACCTATTTCAGGTTGTGCCAAATGCGGGGATAGACCGATCGCCGCAGCAATAATCGCAACGTTTAAAAACACCGGCGTAAAGCTGGAAACTGCAAATTTATTCAGCGTGTTAAGGATAGCCCCCGATAGCGCAACAAAGGTAATAAACCACAAATAGGGGAAAGTGATTTTCAACATCAAGCTGGCCAACTCAAATTTTGCACCATCAGGCCCGCCGTCTAGCCAATCGACAAACCAACCGGTACCAAACAACGCGGCTAAAACGGGCGATCCGACCACACCTAGCAATGTCACAACAGTGACCAGCCCACCAAGCGTGCCGACCACATTGGCCACCAACTCGCGTGAGTAGGCTCGGGTGGTATCATCTTTATCAAGCGCCTGGTATTCGGTTAATACCGGCACAAACGCTTGTGAAAATGCCCCTTCGGCAAATAGACGACGCAAAAAATTAGGGATTTTATTGGCAAAGAAAAAGACATCGGCGGCCGCACCCGCGCCCATTAAGTTGGCAATGACAACATCGCGCACCAATCCTAAAACACGGGACACTAATGTCATGGTGCTCACGATGAGCCCAGAGCGTAAAAGTCGCTTACTCACGGTTACCTCTTGAAAACACGTGCCCGATGCGCGCGTTGCTTCTACTTTTTCGCCCCTGGCGATACGCCGAAAGGGAGAACAAATCGAAATATAGGTGACGTCGGGGCTGAAATGCTGATAGAATCAGCCGCCATATTAACTGTGATAACCCCGCAGCGCCAACACTACCTTGGAGCGGCGGATCTTTGCACAAATGAATTGACAATAGAGGCAAAAAGAGGCATAGTCCTCCGCCTTGAAATGTCACCGAACAAAAAGATTTGGGAGTTAGACCCTTGGCGAATATCAAATCTGCTAAGAAGCGTGCGATCCAGTCTGAAAAGCGTCGCCAGCACAACGCAAGCCGTCGCTCTATGATGCGCACCTATATGAAGAAAACTGCTTCAGCAATTGCTGCAGGCGACAAAGAAGCGGCAACTGCTGCTTTTGCACAAGTTCAGCCTATTCTTGATCGTTCAGCCACTAAAGGCCTGATCCACAAGAATAAAGCAGCTCGTTACAAAGCAGCATTCTCAGCACAAATTAAAGCGCTGTAAGATTGCTCTTTGCATAGAGATAAAAAAAACCGGCCTTGGCCGGTTTTTTTTTGCTTATCACTTGTTGCTTACCCAGGTGCTAACTCACGGTTTCGCTGCAGTAGAGATCATGTAAAAGCTGAATGACAGCGACGACTTCATCACTTTTTAGCGAATAATATACCGTCTGCGCCTCTTTGCGCGTTGTCACCAGACCATCTTTTCGTAACCAAGCGAGATGCTGCGATAAGGCTGACTGGCTCAGAGGAACCCGCTCCACTAACTGCCCCACCGACAATTCACCTTGTAGTAAATAACACAGAATAAAAAGGCGTTTTTCATTGGCCATGGCTTTTAGCAGGCTGACTGCCTTAGGCCCATTCTGCTGCATGCGGGCTAAATCCATTCAACTTCCATCATCAGTTAATACTCAATGGCACGAGTCTAGCACGATCTTTATGCTAGCTTGTAACTAAACAAACAAGTGACTGTAATCTGCCTCACAAATCCTTTTGACCGCTGGGTGCTGAATCATACGTTCCGCAAAGATAACGAAATATTCCTCTTTTACCACACTCAGCTCAGCAATTTGTATCGCTTGACCCAAACGGGTGACTTCCTCAGCATAGGTCGTAGGTGCAATAAATAACGCTTGATGACTAATCCCAAACGCTTTCATTAAGGCGGAATCGTCAAATTCTCCCAGAATATTGGGTACGATGCCTTGTTGATCAAACCACTGCGTTAACTTACGTCCCATTGCGGTCGATTTGCTAGGAATTAAGACTTTCTGTGTCGCTAAACGTATGGGTAACGGCACATCGGGGTCTTCTGCAGGGTTTGAGGAATATAAGCTCATGCTACTTTCACCTAACTTGACGCTAAATAAGCCGGCCTGTTGGGTCGAATCTATCGGGCAGTCTGAAAGGATCATATCTAATTTATGCTCTGCGAGTTGCTCAAGTAGCATTTCATGCGTGGATTCAAAACAGCGCAGGTGGATGGCGTTATCGTGAGGTATCGCATGCAAGAGAATTTGGCTAATCAGCCGCTTCGATAATGCATCAGCAACCCCAACATCGAATAAGATATTCTCTTGCTGGCTATAATTGACAATATCTAGCATTTCGTAGCTCAGACCAAACATACGATCAGCATATTTAAAAACCAGCTGGCCGAGCTCAGTGGGCTCCACGTAGCGCCCATTGCGTTTAGTGAGCTTACCATTTAAGCGCTGTTCCAGAGCCCGAATTTGCCCAGTAACGGTTTGTGGTGTTAAACAAAGCTTATCCGCCCCTTGGGTGATTGAACCTTGCTTGCAGACCATCCAGAAGTAGTACAGGTGGTTGTAATTTAGGTGAGCCATGCTGATAGATAAAAAAACGCCAGACGAAGCAGCTTACGCTGCCTCTCTGGCGCCTTCAAGTGGCATACGCGTTTTAGTTTTTCACATCGTCTTTATCAAGCGGCTTTCTTACCCGCTCACCCGCTCGATGCTCTAAAGCACGCTCTGAGAAGCTTGAGGATTTATCCTGTTCTTCTCTATCAACCTTATCAACGTTCGATGTCACCATCGCCTTTCCGGCCGCGACACCTGCGCGATAGGCTTGGCAAACATCGCTTTGGTCTTGCTTTCCGTTGCAATACATATCTTGGTTTACCGCCATGGCAGAGCCAGAGACGGTAACCAGGCTAGTAATCAACGCCAGTATTACCTTCTTCATACTCGTCTCCTTGTTCATCTGCAAGCGCGCTGGCTGGTGGCAGTGCAAAGTGCAACACTACGTAGCCAATCACGGCCGCCAAGGTCGATCCTATCAAGATACCAAGACGAGAGAGTGTGACGAACTCGCCATTCACACCAACAAAGGCCAGTGATGAGATGAAGATAGACATGGTGAAACCAATACCACAGAGCACTGACACGGCAAAGATATGGGTGAAATTCACGCGTGCTGGCAGTTTGGCAATACCTAATTTCACTGCGGCCCAACTAAAGGTAAAGATCCCAAGTGGTTTACCCAGAAGTAAGCCTAAGGCAATACCTAGCGGCAACATTTCCGTCAAGTTAGCCAGTGATACACCGTCAAGCGATACCCCAGCGTTCGCGAACGCAAAAATCGGCAGAATCAGATACGACACGTATGGATGCAGCGCATGTTCCATTTTTTTCAATGGCGAGGGTGCATCATCCGTTTTACCTTTAAGCGGGATGGCAAAACCAAGCACCACACCGGCAAGCGTCGCATGAACGCCCGATTGCAACACGCTGAACCATAAAATCAGTCCAACCACGACGTACGCAGGAATACTGGTCACTTTGCGCATATTCATCGCCACCAGTACCACAGTGGCTATAAAGGCTGACGCTAGGGCTACCAGCGATAAGTCGCTACTGTAAAACAGGGCAATGATCACAATCACCCCGAGATCATCAATGATCGCCAATGCCAGTAAGAATACTTTTAACGCAAGCGGGACACGATTACCCAACAACGCCAACACACCGAGCGCAAACGCGATATCCGTAGCAGCTGGGATAGCCCAACCAGACACGGCCAGTGGGTCGCCCCAGTTGAACGCCAAGTAAACCAGTGCGGGAGCAAGCATACCTCCGATCGCTGCAACCGCAGGGAAGGTGGCTTTGTCTTTTGAGTTTAGGGCACCTTGAACCAACTCACGTTTAACTTCCAAACCAATCAGCAGGAAAAAAATCACCATCAGGCCATCGTTGATCCAATGACCAACGGATAAGCCTGCTACATAGGTATGAAGCGTGCTGTCATATAAAGGCTGTAAATCCGAGTTCGCTACGAACATCGCTAATACCGCCGCTACAATCAGCACAATACCTCCTGCGGATTCCATTTTCAGAAACTGACGAATGACATCAGTCATTTAGAGCACTCCATACAATAAAAGTGGATTTCAGTAGTCTAGACAGTCAGACCACTTTTAGAAAAATCGTTTGTTCTGATAGTAAACATCGGGAAAACCGATGTTAAAACTAACTTACCATTGATTTATTCGTAGTCTAACGCTTTTATATCCTGTTTACCGATTTATAGCTTAACGCTTTCTCTCTAGCATAGTGTCGATTTCAACCTTGTTGTTACATTTTTATCTCTGTTTTTTCCAGCCGTGTATTTAGAGACAAATAACGCTAGGAATCAGGGGGGTAACAGCGCTTTTACTGCGGCATATCCGTGCCAAGATCGTATTTTCAACTCACTGCAGTATTTATGTCATATTTCTGAAATATTCCCTTTTTACTATCGCCTCAGATTTTGCTTTGACACTAAACTGACATCGAATTGTCACGGAGATATCTTATGACTCCCCATGCTACAGCAGTAGAGGCAACTCAGAGCTCCTCAAATTGGTTCCGTTGGACCAAGCTTGCCGTCATGCTTTACCTCCTACTGGTGGCCGTTGCCATGGTAGGAAGCGGCTTCAAATGGGCCGTAGGCGACGAAGCGAAGACGCTCTTTGCGTTTGCGTCTCATCCCGTAGCTGGCTTAATGATTGGTATTGTTGCCACTGCATTGATTCAGTCTTCAAGTACCGTGACGTCTATTATCGTCGGCCTGGTCGCGGGTGGCTTGCCGGTTGAAGCGGCGATTCCCATGGTAATGGGAGCCAACGTGGGTACCTCAGTGACTAATACTATCGTCAGTTTAGGCCATGCCCGCTGTAAAGTAGAGTTTAGTCGTGCCTTTAGTTGTGCCACTGTTCATGACTTCTTTAATCTCTTTGCCGTTGCTATTTTTCTCCCACTCGAAATGGCATTTGGAATACTGAATAAAATTTCTGGCTGGTTGGTGTCGCCACTGGCACAAGCGAACGATATGAGTATCAAGGGGTTAAACTTTATTAAGCCATTGACCAAACCCGTCGTTAATGCTGTGCAATCGCCCTTGGATGCTATCTTTCCGGGCAACATTGGTGGCTTCGTGATGATTGCCATGGGGATTGTTACTATTGTCGTTGCCATCACCGTGATGGGTCGCGTGATGAAAAAACTGATGGTGGGTCGGGCAAAAGACATGCTTAAAAATGCTATCGGTCGCGGTCCATTGCACGGTATTTTCTCAGGCTCAATCGTCACTGTGTTGGTGCAATCTTCATCAACGACCACTAGCTTGATGGTGCCATTGGTCGGCTCAGGCGTGTTAAAGGTGCGTGATATTTATCCATTCACATTGGGCGCAAACATTGGTACCTGCATTACCGCGTTACTTGCCGCCACAGCCGTCACGGGCGAGTTCGCCGTCTTTGCGCTGCAAATTGCATTAGTACACCTTAGTTTTAATATCCTAGCCACCGCGCTTATCTTTGGTGTGCCGTTTTTACGCGAATTACCGCTCAAAGGTGCAGACTTGTTGGGCAAAATGGCCGCCAAATCAAAAATGGCCGTCCTCGTTTATATCAGTTTAGTCTTTGTTGTGATTCCAGGCAGCATTGTCTTCTTATCCCAATAAGCCTGAGACTTAGGTCACACACAAAAAACGCAGCCAGCTGGCTGCGTTTTTTTATTGAAAATTGGCTCAAGATGACACCAAGTCGTATCGCCTCGTTAACGTTACTGCCTATCAAACAGCAATGCGTTAAACAGCTATGTGTTAAACCGCAATCGGCGCTTTAATGGTCGGATGCGGATCGTAGCCTGCAATCTCAAAGTCATCGATTTTATATTCAAAGATAGAGGCAGGCTTGCGTTTAATAGTCAATGTCGGCAACGCACGCGGTTCACGCTTTAGCTGTTCATGGACAATATCATCGGTCAGATGGTTATGATAAAGGTGAACATCACCGAAGGTATGGACAAAATCACCGACCGCTAGGTCGCACTGTTGCGCCACCATATGGGTGAACAGCGCATAGCTGGCAATATTAAACGGCACACCCAAGAAGTAGTCTGCACTACGCTGATAAAGCTGGCATGAGAGCTTGCCATCCGCCACGTAGAACTGAAACAAACAATGGCAAGGGGCCAAGGCCATTTTGCCTTGCTCCGCGTTCTCTGACGGGCTGATGGACTCATCCGGCAAATCGGCAGGGTTCCACGCCGTGATAATATGGCGACGCGAATTGGGTTTGGTTTTAATTTGCTCGATCAATTGCGCAATCTGATCCACGGTTGAACCATCTGGACACGCCCAAGAGCGCCACTGAGCGCCATAGACGGGACCGAGATCACCTTGCTCGGTGGCCCATTCATCCCAAATACGTACCTTGTTGTCTTGTAAGTACTGGATGTTAGTCTCGCCGTTAAGAAACCACAAAAGCTCGTGGATAATCGCTCGGGTATAGAGTTTTTTGGTCGTTAACAGTGGAAAGCCTTCAGCAAGGTCGAACCGTAGTTGGCGTCCAAATATCGATCGCGTTCCGACACCAGTGCGATCTCCCCTATCTGTCCCATTATCGAGAATATCCTGCATCAACGCCTGATACTGCTTCATAGTGTTTCCTATCATTGACCGAACAAACAAAAGGCACCGCATAGGGTGCCTTGGTGTGATAAACAGTATATCTGATTACGCGACATTAATCATGGTGCAGGCCTGCGCTTGTAAGCCCATAGAATCATCAATGCGCCTGCCACAATCATTGGCAACGAGAGTAGCTGCCCCATGCTTAACAGATCACCAAACAGTCCAAGATGTGCATCTGGCTCGCGGAAATACTCCACGGTAAAGCGGAATGTGCCGTAACCGGCCAAGAAAAGCCCCGAGACCGCCCCCATTGGGCGTGGCTTTTTAATGTACATATTGAGGATCACAAATAACGCGACGCCTTCTAATGCAAACTCATAAAGCTGCGAGGGGTGGCGTGGCCACGGGCCTCCGGTTGGAAAGACCATTGCCCAACGCACATCCGTGACGCGCCCCCATAGCTCACCGTTCATAAAATTGCCCAATCGGCCAGCGCCAAGGCCGAATGGTACTAACGGCGCAATAAAGTCAGCCACGGTAAAAAAGTGGCGCTGCGTTTTACGTGCATACCATGCCATGGCGGTGATCACACCCAACAGACCACCATGGAAGGACATGCCTCCTGTCCATACTTTGAACAAAAACAAGGGGTCGGCGATAAAAGCATCCAATTGGTAAAAAAGCACATAGCCAATGCGTCCACCCAATACCACGCCAAGAAAGCCGGCAAACAGCAGATCGCTGACTTCTTCTTTGTTCCAACCACTGTTGGGTTTTGTCGCACGATGGTTTGCCAGCCAAAGAGCAAACACAAACCCTAACAAATACATCAACCCGTACCAGCGTACCGCTATGGGGCCTAACTCGATTAATACCGGGTCGATTGACGGAAAGGTGAAATAACCTTCAGCCATGAATTTGATCCTTTATTTCAACAACATGCTAGCGCCGACAATAACAAGAAAGACGGCAAAAATACGTTTTATTTGCTCAGTAGGTAACTTCACCGCAAGCTGCGCGCCTACCCGTGTCATCCACACAGACGTGGAAACCACCCCGAGCAACGCGGGTAAATACAAGTATCCGACACTGAGTGGCGGTAAGGGTTCCGTCTGTCGCCAGCCCAACCACACAAAGCTAATCATGCCACCGAACGCTAATACCGCTCCCCCCGCTGAGGCACTACCTATTGCTTGATGCATGCTGACCCCACGCCAGTGTAAATATGGAACAGTAAAGGATCCGCCACCAATGCCTGCCAAGCTAGAAAGCGTCCCAATCAAGGTTCCAGCCGCAGAAAGCCGCCACCAATGCGGCAATGGGCGCGCTTGATAGACGCGGCGATTAAGTAACATTTGCAGTGCCATCGCAAGCACAATCACACCAAATAAACGGGGTAGCCAATCAGGAGGCAGCAAGTCAGCAAATCCGGCCCCAAGACTACCGCCTAACAGCATACCAGGAACAAGCGCTTTGACCGCCTCGACATGCACATTACCTAAGCGAAAATGCCGCCATGCCGACGCACTTGAGGTCAAAACGATCGTCGCTAACGACGTCGCCAGAGCAATGGGCATCACCACCGTCGGTGAAATGCCAAAAACCGGCAATAGAAACGTTAAAGCGGGTACCACCACCAGTCCACCGCCAATGCCAAGCAGCCCTGATAAGGTACCTACACACGCACCGACTAGCATGCAGACCACAAACAACAACAGTGTTAGGCCAGTGATCATCGCATTTGTCCGATTTTGACTAGCGCATCAAGCCCATGTTCGGCGAGAAAGGCTTCGGTCGATGCTCGAATCGCATCAGGGTCGTCTAATGTCAGCATAGTATTCGCCTGCACCACTAACGCCTCATGCGGTAATCGACTTAACAGATATTTGATTTTGGCGACATTCCGAGTGTTCATACTCAGTTGCTGGTAACCCAATCCCACTAATAATGCTGCACCCACAGGATCGCCGGCCAACTCACCGCAGACACTTACCGGTAATTGATGGCGCGCACCCATGGTTGCAATGGATGATAAGGCATGGAGTACTGAAGGATGCAGGGCATCAAAAATATCCGCGACCCGCGCATTATTGCGATCAACGGCGAGTAAATATTGGGTCAAGTCATTGGTCCCTACCGATAAAAAATCGATATCACGCGCGATATTATCCAACTGATACAAAATAGAGGGGACTTCGACCATGATCCCGAGCATAGGGATATTAACGCTCTCACCCGTGCTCTCGGCCTCTTGGCTGACCTCTTGATACGCGCGGCTGACCAAGGTTTTCGCTTCCAATAACTCATTGCGGCCAGAGATCATTGGCAGTAGTAACTTAAGGTTATTTAAACCTATGCTCGCGCGTAACATGGCACGGACTTGGATCAAAAAGATATCCGGATGATCCAAGCTGAAGCGAATACCGCGCCACCCCAGAAAAGGATTATCTTCTTCCACACTTAGGTAAGGAAGCGGCTTATCTCCACCGATATCCAACGTACGCATCACCACAGGCTTATCAGGGTAACTGGCAAGAATGGCGCGATACTGTTTCACTTGTTCGTCTTCAGAGGGGAGCCGGCGTAACATTAAAAAAGGGACTTCAGTGCGAAAAAGTCCTACTCCATCCACCCCTTGATTAATCGCAATTTGACTATCGGCACTAAGACCGGCATTTAAATGGACCTCAACCCGGGTGCCGTCTTGGGTTTGTCCCGGGCTGGCCAGTGCTGTCTCAAAGGTCGATTGTAAGCTGGCTTCTTCTTGAACCAATTGCTGGTATTCGTTGATCAAGGCCTCGGCAGGCTCGATCATTAATATCCCTTTGTGTCCATCGAGGATAACGGTTTTGTGGTGCAAGCGTGAGGGAGAAAAGCTGACCCCCATGATCGCAGGGATCCCCAATGCCCGGGCGAGAATGGCAGCATGAGAATTAGCCGCTCCCTGTTCGGCGACAACGCCTGCCAGTAAGGTACGAGGAATCGAAGCCAGCATACCGGCTGTCAGCTCGTGAGCCAGTAACACAACCGGTGATGAAATCGCTGGAGCACTGCCTGCCGGGGCCATCAAAAAATAGAGTAATCGCTGACCCAGTTCTTTTACATCGTCTGCGCGCGCTTTGAGATAAGGATCGTCCATCAGGGAAAAGCGTGCGGAAAAGGCCTCCACAGTTTGTCGCACGGCCCACGTCGCTTCATCGCCTTGCTGAATCCTGACCGTTATGTCTTCTCGCAACATGGGATCATTGAGCAGATGTACAAACAGATCAAAAATCGCTAATGCGTCTTTTTGTAGCTCCTTATCAAAGCGCTTACGCAAACGCCGGAACTCGGTACTGGCCTCATCAATCGCGGCGTCTAAGCGGTCGAGCTCTCGCGACACATCGAGACTGCTTGCCGGAGCAACGTCTTCTAGCCTTGGTTGCGACTCGTCGCACCAAGCTTGAGCAATACCGATCCCCGGTGACGCCGGCATCCCTTCAAGTAAAATAGGCGATCGGGTACCTTGCCACCCCCCTTGCGCATCCGCATGGGCAAATACCACCGCCAACTGCGCGGCTAAGGTGACAAGAAACGACTCTTCACTTTGATCAAATTGACGCGGTTGGTGTTGCTGAACGACTAATACGCCCAGCACCTTTTTGCGATAAATAATGGGCGTACCCAAAAAAGATTGAAACGCGTCTTCTCCTGTCGCTGGAAAAGGTCTAAAAGCAGGATGTCGTCGTGCATAAGCGAGGTTTAAAGGCTCAGCCCGTTGACCGACCACGCCAACCAACCCATCACCAAACGACATCGACACTTGCGCCGACGGATCGAGCCCCTGCGTTGCCATCAGATCAAAGCTTTGTTGCTCAAAGTTGGCGAGATAGACAGAGCAGCACTCGGTACGCATTGCCAAGCAGGTTTGTTGCACCAACGTATGCAGCGCCTGATCGAGATCGGCTGACACTGCAACGCTTTGCACAATATTCCTTAACTGCGTGAGCACCGAGTTTCTCCTTTACCCTCGCTTATTTTTACGTCGAGGTTTGCGTTCTTTAAAAGGCATCGCAAGCGGCGCAAACTCTTTCATTGCACGCCGATAGACTTCACGCTTAAATGCCACGACTTGACGCACAGGATACCAATAACTGACCCAACGCCAGCCATCAAATTCCGGTGTCCCGCCACGCAAAACGTTCACGTGTGACTCATCACACTCAAGCTTAAGCAAAAACCATTTTTGCTTTTGCCCAATACATACGGGTTTAGAATCCCACCGCACCAAGCGTTTCGGTAATTTATAACGTAACCAATGTCGACTAGTCCCCAAGATGCGCACATCTTTTTTGGTCAGTCCAACTTCTTCATACAATTCACGATACATGGCTTGCTCAGGACTTTCTCCTTCATCAATACCACCTTGTGGAAACTGCCATGAATGCTGACCATATCGACGAGCCCAGAGTACTTGACCGTGGCCGTTACAAATTACTATCCCCACATTGGGACGATAGCCATCGCCATCAATCACTGGACAACCTCAATGATAAATCTCTACTGAACCTGATTTTTTCACAAAAAGCGGCTGAGGGTAAACAAACATTGTGGAT
>NZ_MUFH01000063.1:0-11165 GCF_001996115.1 Salinivibrio sp. MA427 | reverse complement strand
ATTTGTAGCTGGGCGTGACTCGCTGGCTTGTGGTAGGCGCTGAGCGATGGCTGCACAATCAAAGGAAGGAATTCGCAGATGCTTGAAGAATGGATTAATGCCTTCGTCGGCTTTATTTGGGGAAAGCCCATGCTCATCTTACTTGTCGGGGGAGGGATCTTTTTTACTCTATACGGCAAGTTTACGCCATTTCGCTATATGGGGCACAGTTTAACACTCCTTACAGGGCAGGTTGATGATGGCTCGGGGCATGGTGACTTATCGCATCGAAAGGCCTTGGCAGCTGCCTTGTCGGGGACGCTTGGGCTGGGCAACATTGCTGGCGTCGCTTTGGCGCTCAGTGCGGGTGGTCCTGGCGCGGTATTTTGGATGTGGTTAACTGCGTTACTGGGTGTGTCGACGAAATTCTATACCTGCACACTTGGCGTGATGTATCGCCACAAAGACAGCGAAGGTCGTGTACATGGCGGACCCATGTACACGGTGCGTAATGGCTTGGGTAACAAGTTTAAATGGCTCGCGGTGTTATTTGCTATCGCGGGATTAATGGGCTTTGTTCCCTCTTTTCAGATTAATCAGCTCGGCGCGGTAGTCCAAACACAACTGTTTCCAGGGATTGAGTGGCTAGAAAGTACGGCCTTTTCGTGGGGGCTGGGTATTGTCTTGGCTATTTTTGTCGGGTTGGTGATTTGGGGCGGCTTGAAGCGGGTTGCGGACGTTGCTGGCGCACTGGTTCCCCTGATGGCTGGAAGTTATATGGTGATGGCGATTGTAGCTTTGCTGCTTAACGCAGAGCGTGTGCCGGCGGTTTTTCAATCCATTTTTGCTAGCGCCTTTTCGCCTGATGCTATGTTTGGTGGCTTGATCAGTGTGATTATTGTTGGTGTCAGTCGAGGCGCTTTCTCGAATGAAGCAGGGATTGGCACTGAAGTGATGGCTCATAGCGCGGCTAAAACCAATGAACCGGTGCGCGAAGGCTTAGTCGCAAGTCTCGGGCCAATTATCGATACGTTAATTGTATGCAGTTGTACCGCTTTAGTTATCTTAGTTACGGGGGTATTGGACCAGGCTGACGGCATGCAAGGTGTCAGTTTGACGATGGCTGCTTTTAAAGCCGCATTTGGTGCGCCTGGTGCATGGCTATTAGCCGCACAAGTTTTGGTGCTGTCTTTTACCACTGTATTTACGTTCTGGTATTACGGGTATAAGTGTTTTGTTTATCTGTTTGGCGAAACGGCAGGACAGTACTACAAGTACTTATATCTCTCATTGGTGGTGTTAGGGGCGGTTGTATCATTGGATGTCGTCTTCTTATTCTTGATCGGCGCTTATGGCCTGATGGCGGTTCCTACAATGGTCTCTGGGCTGTTATTGGCACCAAAAGTCAATCAGGCGGCGAAAGCCTATTTTTCAAGTCAGGCATATAAAGGGGCAGCCCAGGTTCAGTCTCGCGCGCCTCATCATTAAACCGCTGTTTTTGTTATAGCCGAAAGAGCAAAATCAAAAGGCTGCCTATGTTCGGCAGCCTTTTTTATCAAAGTAGACTGTTTTCTATCGAAGAAGGCAATGCTTTCGTGCGTATATGTGTTAGTCATCCAGCGGCGCACCAAACACATACTTGTCAACCAAGCTAACCATACGCCCAATCTCAGGTTTTGTAATGGTGTCGTTTGCACCGAGCTGCAAGGCTTTCGCGCGGTTATCTTCACTCATAATGGATGAGAACATAATAATTGGCATGGTTTTGTAGGCGTCTGTTTCACGTAGGCGCTTGACCAAGTGCATACCGTCCATCCGGGGCATTTCAACATCTGAGACAATGGCATCGACAAATTCAGTGATGGCGACGCCTTCTTCTTTTGATATACGCTCAAACTCGATCAGTTTTTCGAACGCTTCACCACCGTCTTTGGCGGAAATAATATTAAAGCCGGCTGAGCGGAGGGTGTTTTCGATCAAACTACGAATAAAGGCGGAATCATCGACGACCAACGCGGTTTTAGCTTCGCGTTTTTTAGCGCTAGACTCGGATATATTGACGCTTCTATCCTGAGTGACATCGTATTTTTCCATGCTCAATTCAGGATTGATGTCAGCGATGATTTTTTCGAAGTCTAAGATCATGATCAGATTTTTGTCTTTACGTACCACAGCAACCACACAATCTTGCTCGCCAGCTTCTAAAAACTGGCTAGGAGACTCAACGGCTTCCCATGAAATCCGATGAATGCGGCTGATACTATCGATCAAAAAGCCATTGGTCATATTGTTGAAATCGGTAACGATGACAAATTTGTTATCTTTTTCTGGTCGTGTAGGCACCCCCAACCAGCCAGCGAGATCAATCAATGGGGTTAGCTTGTCGCGCGATGAGAACACACCAATCATGTGTGATTGTGCATTGGGATAATCCGTTGTTTCAGGGACTTGAATGACTTCACGAACCTTGGCCACATTGATACCGTAGTAGCAAGTTTTGGTGCTACCGTCAGGAAGTTGTTTTATCAAGTGGAACTCGATGATTTCGAGCTCATTCGTCCCACTTTCCGTTAGTATTTCGTTCTTTGATGGCTCGTGATTCATGCCTACCACATTTCCTTTCGATAACAGCGAACAACGCTGATGTGAGCTTACGTTTGGTCAGTATAAGCCCGAGATCGTTAAAGCGACAATATTTGCGCATCAATCAAACGATGATCTGTGGCCTATCGCGCTAATTGATGTATCAAATACGTCATCCAATCACAGGCTTTTAACATAAGAGACGCTAGCATAATGCAGATTTTACCTGCGGATAGATGAAAGGTTAAGGCAATGCTACGTCCAAATGATAGTGACCAATCATCTTTCCTTGGTCGTCTAAAAAGCGCGTGTAGGAGAACGGCTCAAGATCGATGGTGGTTGGCATACCACGCACGACTTCATTGATGACTTTCCCTGTGATGGCAGAGGTCAACATTCCGGTACGAAAATGCCCACATGCATTCAGGTAACCATCAATACCCGGTACTGTACCTAGGATCGGGAGTTCATCTGGTGAACCTGGACGTAAGCCTGCCCAGCAGCGCTTGATGTTCATCTTTTTCAGCTCAGGGATAGACTTCATGGCGCCTTGTGCCAGCTGTTTGATGTATTTCATGTCTGTGGTGGTATCAAAACCGCGCTCTTCGGTGGTTGAGCCAATCAGGACTTCGCCGTTATCTTTTTGGGCGATGTAACAATCACTGGTGGTCAAACAGCCATTTAAAAGCTTAGGTAGCTTCTCGGAAACGATCACTTGGCCTTTGACTGGGAAGACAGGCATTGGCATCCCCGTTGCCCACAAGCTGAGTTTTTCCGCCCATGCGCCACCGGCGTTGATCATGGTGCCACAACCTAGCTTACCGTTTTCTGTCTCAACCGCGACAACCCGGTTACCTTGTCTCACCACGCCCGTGACTTTGGTATTAAGATATAGCTCGACACCGTTCTGCCGTGCTGCTTCCAAATAGGCCTCGTTGAGGCGATAGGGGTTGATTTGGTGATCCCCCTCAAACTCCATCGCACCAATTGCAGCGCGCGACACGTTAGGCTCTTGTGCGTGAAGATCGTCTTGAGACACCCAGCGTACATGCTCTTGGCGATCAGGAATGGCGGCCGCAATATGTTCGGCATAGAGTTTGTCGTATTTATCAAACATGACAAACTTCAAACCGGTACGCTCAAACTTAAAGTCCACACCGTGATGCGTCATCAGGTCATCATACAATGCCGGATAGAGCTGGTTAGACAGCATCGCCATATCGAAGAACGGCTTGGGCATAATGTGCGGTTTGATCTCTGGTGATCCCCCTTCGCCGCTTTCTTGCATCTGCTTAGAAAGGGTTTTAAACAGGATAACGCCGCAGCCAAGGCCGGTTGACTCGCCCATCGCCCATAGGCCACCGGCTGACGCACGTGAGGCATTTCCGGGGTATTTATAGTCCACAACGGCGATGGATAAGTCGCGCTCGCGGCTTAAATGATAAGCCACCGATGCGCCGATCACACCGCCGCCACAAATTACGATGTCGTACTGTTTCATGCGTCATCCTCCAACGCAGCAAAAGGAATAGGGTCGAGTGGGAATCGAGGGCGAATCAAAGGCTGAGGCGACGTCGTGCTCTCATTGAGTCGGTCGTAGCAATAGTGCGCACAGGTTTTTCCTTGGCAGTCACCCATGGTAACGCGGGTACGCATTTTCAACGTAATCACATCCTTGACGCCTTGATTGATGGCGTTATCAATGTCCGCCTTTTTCACTTGCTCGCAGCGACAGATCACTGTGTCTTTTTCCGGCAAACTGAGCAGGCCTGGGCGACGGTAGCCTGCCGTATCAAAGCCTTTACGGAAACGGTAGCTCTTTTCGAGCTGATGACGTAGAGCCTTAAATTCATTGTCAAGATTAGGCATTGAAATATTGCGTGCCTTCAGTGCGGAGCACGCTGCAATCTTTCCTTCCAACATGGCGGCTTCTGCGCCGGCAAATTTCACGGTATCACCGGCGCAGTAAACATTGTCGAGACTGGCTCGTTGCCACTCGTCCACCACGGGGATCGCCCCGCTCATGTGATCGTACTGCATATCTAGTCCCATCAGTTGTGCGAGCTGAGAGCGTGCCGCAAAGCCGTAACCCACACCAAGTACATCAGCATTTATGGTTTCGGCACGGCTAACATCTGGGTGCCAGTCTTTACTGTAGGGGGCTACCGTAACTTGCTCGACTTGAGGATCACCTGAGGCTTTGACTACGCCCCAACCGTAATGCATCGGGATATGGTTGCGTTTGAGATACATCATCATGGACAGACCATCTAGCGCGAGCTGTGGACGGTTGAGGAGGGCGAGCGTTTCACGTGCCAAGTCTTTGAATGGCATCGCTTCATAGATACCCGCGATATCACAACCAGCTTTGTGAAGTTGACAAGCAACCAGTACAAGCAAAGGACCTGTGCCGGTGATCACGCAGCGGTGACCGGGACGGACTAAGCCACTTTTTATTTGAAGCTGGATACCCCCGAGAAGCATCACCCCAGGCATATCCCAGCCGGGAAAGGGAATGCTGCGCTCTTGGCAACCGGTGGCGAGGATCAACTGCTCGTAGTCAATCGTTGATAGCGTGTCTTCATGAGCAGTGAGGAGGTGTTGATCCGCCATTGGCCCCAGTACCCGCGTCAAACTACGTAGGTCAATCAAATCCTGATGCTGGCGATATTGTTCGCGCAGGGATTGTGACGTGGCCTTCCATTTATCATCCAAATGAGGCAGCGCGTCAGTATCTCGCCATGGACCACGGTAGACGACGCCACCGGGTTTGGGCGCTTCATCAACAATAATACTAGCGACCTTGTGCTTGGCCAGTGTGACCGCTGCAGACAGACCGGCAGGTCCAGCACCAACAATAACAACAGGTTTAGACATGGGTTTCTCCTTGCTCGACGGTACTGCTTTCAAGATCCTTGCTCTCAACCACAATGTTGGCTTCAGTGCGGACATCCATATCCGGTTGCACGGCGACTTGACATGCGCGTTGTTTATGGCGGCCGTTGATTTCCAGCGTACAGCAATGGCATACGCCCATGCCGCAATAGGCACTGGCTAATCGGCCATAATCATTTTTAGATAGCGCACGGATATTGCTCGCAAGCAAGGTGCTTAGCACGCTTTCTCCAGCGATGGCAGGAACAGTCTCGCCATTGACACGGATTGAGAAGGTTTGACCAACTGCATCGGTAATGTCTTGGGATCGTTTCATCGTTTTAATTTGCTCATTCGTATGTTGTCGGGACAGTGATGACTCCCACTCAGTCTGTTTAAGTGAGCGGACCTTATTGTCTTATTTGTTAGGCGAGGCGTATAATAAACTTGCTTTGTGAATATGTAGTTACTTTTTGTTTCGCATTTGTTATCCCTCACAAAATATATGGAAATAATGATGATGTTGTGAGCTTTATCATGATAACGATCAGGTTTGCGCGGAGAGGGGCCTGTGAACAGTAACGCTATATCGGTCAATCGCTGTTGCGTAAACAAGGTGGCTATGTCATCAATGAAGAAGTGGTTTATCGCGATCTTGTATCGGTAGAGGAGGCAAGGATGACAGAGTCAGGCTCACAGTGGTTGGAAACGGTTAAAGAGATGCGAGAGACATTCGACGCGCAAAAAGAACAGGTATCTCAGCGACCTTTTTTAGAGTACAGCCATCGCCGTGACTCGCTGCTGCGCTTACGTCAGGCTATCAAGCAAAAATCGCCTGTACTACAACGAGCCCTTAGCGACGATTACGGCCACCGTGCTTTTGGTGATACCGAAATCGCTGATATTTTGCCACTGATACACCAAATTGATTATACCCGTCGCCGATTAAAACGATGGATGAAGCCGCAAAAACGGCGTCCTGGGATTACCTTACTCGGAACTAAATTGGCGGTACACCAACAGCCAAAAGGGGTAGTTGGGATTGTCGTACCGTGGAATTTTCCAATCATGCTGGCAGTCAGTCCATTGATTTGCGCCTTAGCGGCCGGCAATCGGGTAATGCTCAAGCTTTCGGAGTTCACACCGAACACCAATCGGGTATTACGCGAGCTCATCGCGGATGTGTTTAGCCCTAAGGAAGTGGCCGTGATTGAAGGGGAAGTGGAAGTGTCGCGTCGCTTTACCGAATTAGAGTTCGATCATCTATTTTTTACCGGCTCGACCCAAGTTGGACGCCAGGTCATGCTGGCTGCAGCTGATAATTTGACGCCGGTGACCCTTGAGTTGGGGGGTAAATCTCCCGTGATCATTGATGATCAGATTGATATGGACGTCGCCGTCTCGCGGCTTATTTACGGAAAGTGCTTAAACGCTGGGCAGATATGTGTTGCCCCCGACTATGTGCTTTGCCCTGAACATCGGCAAGAAGCGTTTATCCACGCCTACCAACAAGCGTTTCGTGCCATGTATCCTGATTTTGAGGCCAACCAAGACTACAGCCAGATCGTTAACCAAACTCAAGTAACCCGGCTAGGGATGGGGATTAATGGAACCTTGTTTCATGTTGCTGCCGAAGATGCGCCTTTTGGCGGTATTGGCGATTACGGCATGGGACATTACCACGGTATTGAAGGCTTTTACACCTTTAGCCAGAGTAAAACCGTCCTCACCCGCGATAAATGGGACACCAGCTTTTTAGTCAAACCGCCATACAACCGCTGGTATAAACGCTTAATGCGCTGGTGGTTGCTCAGATAATTAGGAGTATCTGTTTTGGATTGTCTTCCGATTTATACATTATTCGGTTAAATCACTAAACTTTTTAGGGGAATTGATCTATACCTTTGGTTGTTACATAAGTGTTAAAATCGATGCGGGCAACCAAGGGAGCAACCTAATGGCTTTTTCAATACAACCCGATTCTATGCTGCCAGATATTAGCAATCATGAACGAGCAATGGTCGAGCAAGAGGTAAAGCTCGCCGTCACCGATGCTAATGGCAAATCACTGGGGTATTTGGCGATGGTGCCCGATGCGCAGCGCTTTATTACCTTAACCCAAGATAACGCAGAGGCGTTGAGTTTTATCAAAACCCCATGCAGCGTTAATGCGGGCTATTATCAGTGGTCGTTTTTTTATGACGATATTGAATATGGCCTGGATTGTTTAATTGAGCCGGACAGAAACAAGTGTCGACTTTATGCCAACGATCACGCTGCGGCTGCGTCCTCATGGAAGCTCGCTTATCAAGGAGAACTTGGCCCTTTAATGATTGCAGCGCCTATCTCTGCCATTGGGCCGGGTACGCGTATCGCTGTCACGTCTTCAGATACTGAAGTACCTAATGTGTTAGTGGGCGCGCTTGATGGCGGCGTGTTGATTCACGAAGAATCTGCCTAACAAAAAAGCATTAAGAAATATGTAATGAGCCAGCGAAACCGCTGGCTTTTTTCTGTTCACAGAGATCACTAATAGGCTGTGAGTCCCAATTTAGTTTTCATATAGAGTGTGGTGGGTGTCTAAAATAAAGGACTAACAATGCCTAGTTAAAAAGTGTTAGATGTGAGTGAGCTGAGTCAATTAACGCATTGTAAACAATTGGTTAAAAAATGTTTGGCTGACAAAAAGGTCAATAATACTAATGAATCTCCTTAATAAAGTGATTTTCACTACGGAAAAAACAGCCTTAGTTGTATAGCTTTAAAGCGTTATTGTTGATTTTTGTAGGCAATAATTGCTAATACATTTAACCATTGTAAGGAATACAATATGTTAAAGCATGCTCTTAGCTGTTGCGTCGCGTCGGCGCTGATGGCGGCATCACCCACAGCACTATCTGAACAACATGAAGGTAAACAAGGCGTCTCTCAGCAGCAAACGCTAGCGCCATTGATGGTTGCGGCGGAAAACCGGGGGATTGAGGATCAGTACATCGTGGTACTCAAGCAGCCAATGACTCTGAGTGATGATCCGCAAGCGTTGAAAACCTTTACTCAACAAGCCGTGTCTAGCATGGTTAACCAACATGCGGTTAAGGTAGAAAAAGTGTTTGATCGCTCGTTAAGTGGGTTTGTAGCTAAGCTCACACCGGCACAATTACGTGCATTACGCATGGATTCGCAAGTTGATTTTATTGAACAAGATAAGACCATTTCATTGGACCCGGTGATTACCCCTGACGCGAACCAAAATAACCCTGTTTGGGGGTTAGATCGTATTGATCAGCGCAATCTTCCTCTAGACAACAACTACAGCACTAACTTTGATGGCACAGGTGTCACTGCTTATGTTATTGATACTGGTGTGACAACGTCACATGTTGAGTTTGGTGGTCGTGCACGCTCCGGATATGACTTTGTTGATAACGATCAAGATGCGACTGACTGTAACGGCCACGGTACGCATGTGGCTGGCACCATTGGCGGTAGTCAATACGGAGTCGCTAAAAATGTCGATATTGTCGGGGTGAGGGTGCTCAGCTGTAGCGGTTCGGGGTCGACGTCCGGTGTGATTGGTGGTGTCGATTGGGTAGCAGCCAATGCGAATGGCCCGTCAGTGGCAAACATGAGCCTAGGTGGAGGCGTATCAACAGCGCTCGATCGTGCCGTTGCCAGTGCGGTACAATCTGGCGTGAGTTTTATGCTAGCAGCGGGTAACTCCAATGCTGATGCCTGTAATAGTTCGCCTGCACGAGAGCCAAGCGGTGTCACTGTAGGATCTAGCACGATTCGCGATACCCGCTCTAGCTTCTCAAACTGGGGAAGCTGCTTGGATGTGTTCGCCCCAGGATCGGACATAAAGTCCGCTTGGTATGATGGGAGTTATCGCACCATCAGCGGCACCTCGATGGCGACCCCTCATGTTGCTGGGGTTGCTGCCTTGTACCTACAAGAAAACAGCAGTCTTTCGCCTGTACAATTAGCGAATTTAATTAGCAACCGCGCGAGTGTCGATAAAATTAACGACCCTCGTGGCTCCGTCAACAAACTGTTGTATAGTCAAGCCGATAGTAGTTGTGAGCCAAATTGCGGTACAGAGCCTGATCCTAAGGGTGAGCTTAAAAATGGTCAGGCGCTAACAGATATTTCGGGTGGGCAAGGCGCCCAGCGCTTCTTCTATGTTGATGTAGACGCTGGGCAACGCCTCACGGTGAATATTAGCGGCGGCTCAGGCGATGCTGATTTGTACCTGCGCTATGGCTCAAAGCCAACCTTTAATAACTGGGATTGTCGACCGTACAATTACGGTAATAGCGAAGTGTGTACCGTGCAGAACACCCAGAAAGGTCGCTATCATGTGATGTTGAACGGCTACGCAGCATTTAGTGGTGTCAGCGTGACCGCCCGTTACTAGGCGTTTGTTGGCAATAAATAGCATTCGCTGCACGACAAGTGATGAATAGTAAGATACCGAGTTAAACGCGCGGATATGATCCGCGCGTTATTTATCAGACTTGCCGAAAACCTCTTCGTTTAGGTAGGAGAGCAGTCAATTGTAGTGGCGTATACACTTACACAGTAAATCGATAAACCCTTCTCGGTTGATTGCCATTGCAACCTCGGCATTGGCTGGATTACCTGTAACTTGATAACGATCGACCACTGTCATACCTGTTGTCAGTGCTCCCTGAGTTTCTATACCCACCCAAACGGATTCACAGTCAAAAAGCTCAGGCTTGACTAACCACGCAATCGTGCATGGATCATGTAACGGTGAGCCATCAAGTCGCCATTTAGGATCGCGATGGTAGTGCATAAAGAAATCAAGCCACCCCGCGACAGTTTGCGCGACAGGATTATTAATGGCTCGGATAGACGCCACGTCTTCATCTTTGACTAGGGCTTGATGGGTCACATCTAACCCAAACATGGTTATGGGGATCCCTGCACGGAAAACACAGTCTGCCGCCTCAGGGTCAACATAAATATTAAATTCAGCGGCGGGTGTCCAATTGCCAAAAGTCACGCCTCCCCCCATCAATACAATCTGCTTAATTCGGTTGGTCAGATCAGGGTAGGCAGCGATAAGTAACGCCACATTCGTCAATGGACCTGTTGCAACCAAGGTGACCGGCTGATCGCTTTTTTTTAAGACACTGGCCATCAGATTAACAGCATTATTAGGATCAGGATCCATCATAGGCTCTGGCAGCTCAGGACCATCCAAGCCCGACTCGCCGTGAACATTATCGGCAATAATCAAATCACGGGTGAGCGGTTTATGTGCCCCACCCGCAATGGGAATATGCGATTGTTGCAGTAAGGTGAGAATGCGCCGTGCGTTGTAAAGCGTTTTATCAGGGGTTTGGTTGCCCGCACTGGTCGTCACGGCTTTGATATCGAGTTGCGGTAATGCACAAGCCATTACCAGTGCAATGGCATCGTCATGTCCCGGATCACAGTCAATAATAATGGGTTCATTCATAAACAACCTATCCCGTTGAGGTAAATATCCGTTGAATCATGCTTAGGATAAATGTGTTTCTGCACTGTGCTTGTGATCCCTTTCGCTAAACAGCCATGTCGCGCGAGATGTAGTCGCGCGAGATGTAACATGTGCGTGATTTATCATCAAAAAATGAGATGTAAACAGTTACAGTTTGTCAACAACAAGCAAACGAAAATGTGGTTGTTGCATTGTTTTGCAAACAATTCAATCAATCTAATTA
>NZ_MUFH01000062.1:0-11279 GCF_001996115.1 Salinivibrio sp. MA427 | reverse complement strand
GGGTTGGACCGCGACATCACGCACATCACCAAGCGCACTGAGCCCCGGATAAGATTGAAATGACGTTTGTAGTGGTTCGTGCGCATGCAAAGGCAGACAAAGGAGAACAAGAGCCAACCATAAAAAACAAAGACATTGGCGTTTCATGTATAAAATACGAGACAGGTTTGCAGGGTTCAGCCTTGTAGTGTCCTGCTAGTCACTACAAAAGAAAACCCTGTCTCCCCAAATGTGAGCAAGGCCTCACATTTTTAATATTTATTACCCATTAAGACGCTGCTCCAATGCTTGCTGCGCATGTTYTGCTTGACGCTGAAACTCACCTCTCTCCTGACTCGGCACGGGATGAGCTTCGGGCAACGGCACTTTCATGGCATTCACAGGGTGACCGTACTTTAATAACTCAAAATGCAGGTGTGGGCCGGTCGAGCGCCCCGTGTTGCCACTGAGCGCAATCCGTTGTCCCATTGATACGTGGTCGCCAGGTTTCACCAAAATCCGGTGTAAATGGAGATAACGGGTTGAGTATTCACGACCATGTTTGATGACAACATAGTTTCCTGCTAACGGATGTTTTCGCGCTTTCACCACCACGCCATCACCTGCCGCTAGCACCGACGTCCCAACGGGGGTAGCAAAGTCGGTCCCGTTATGCGGAGAGATACGCCCCGTAATGGGATGCTTGCGGTGAGGATCAAACGATGAGCTAATCCGGTAGCGTTTCGCCGTAGGGATGCGGCGCAGGGCACGATCTAAGCTTTGCCCTTGCTCATCATAAAAACGGCTATCCGTATGTCGATAAATGAAGATATCACGATCTCCCGCTCGATAGAGCATGGCGGATATATCTCCAGATGAGACCGGTTTATTGTCAATAAACTCTTTATCCACCTGAATCGCAAACTGATCGCCTCGACGCGATTGGCGTCCAAAGTCAAACCGCCATTGTAAYGCCGAAACCAGGTTTTGAATTTGACTAGGAGTTAGCCCCGCTTGGCGAGCTTGTTGGTAGAAACTGCTGTTGACACGACCAATCACGGTGACTTTTTCACGATCCCCTTTGGTTTCTAAACGCGCATACGCTACCTTCCCCTGCTCAAAACGATACTGATCCCGGTATTTGAGCGATTGGTACAGGGTGAACGTTAATAACCGTCCTTGTTCATCGACCTGCCACTCCATGTTTTGACCACGACGGATGTCACCCACGCGATCATTTTCATCAAGCATTTGATAAAGCTGGCTGATCGGAAGTCCGTATTGGGAAAAAATACCTCCCAACGTATCGCCGGCAGCCACCGTGTGTTGGTGGGTGCGCGGTGCTTCCGAGGTGATGTCTTTTTCTAATGCATCTTCCGGTACGCGAAGTGCAGGATCATCGGCATCCAGACCCTGTTCGATAGGCTCACTGTGCTCGACGGAGGTGATATTTTGCGTATCGTTCGGGATAGGTATCGGTTGGCGATCACGTGAAGAGGAAAAAGGATGGGGCTGCCACATCAAGGCAGCGCCAACTAAAAGAGATAATGATGCGAGTGCTAGCTTGTGCTGGCGTGGTAGCCGAGCCGTAGCAGCTAACCAGTTAGTGAGTAGTTTCATGCTTTAAACAACGTGCGAAACGATTTCCCATATCTTTTAAAAACACCTGATAAGCATCAGGCGTTACCTGAATTGACGTCGCCAATGGATCGAGTTCGAGGACATTGACGTCATTATGTCGGGTCACAGCATCAATCAGTGCAGGATTAAACTGCGGCTCAGTGAAGATACAGGTCGCATCATGATTAAGCAATCCTCGGCGAATGGTTACTAACGTCTTAGCGCCCGGTTTTTGGCTTGGATCCACGGTAAAATGGCCGGTTTTCTCGAGGCCAAAGGCCGTTTCAAAGTAGCCATAGGCATCATGAAAGACAAAGTAGCCTGACTGCATATGCGTGGATAACTCATCTTCAATATCCGCGACGGTTTGGGTTAGCTGGGTATTAAAACGGTTAAGGTTAGCCCGATAGATCGCCGCTTTATCCGGCGCCGCCTCAATTAAAGCCGCGGTAATCGCTTGCGCGGCTACCCTTGCGGTGTCTGGCCCCAACCACAGATGAGGGTCGATGTTATGTTCACCGTGATCATGGCCATGATGATCATGGGCGCCGTCAAAATCACGCAGTGGCATCCCCTCGATCTGAGATAGCGTCAGCACCGAGGGCTTATCGGCTAATAACTTATCGAGAAACAGTTCGAGTTCGGGCCCGACCCATAGGGTGATATCGGCTTGATTCAACGCGCGAATATCCGAAGGTTTCAGGGCGTAGCCATGCGGTGATGCGCCAGGAGGTAGCAGCACGTCTAAACGATCATCATCGGCAATGAGTCCTGCCGTAATAAGCTGAAGCGGTTTAATGGTTGTCATCACCGTGATCGCGTGAGCCGGCATCACCAGCAATAGCGCAAAAAGTCCACCAATAATACGAGCTGTCATCATTCCTCTCATTCTTTTGTTTTCTCGACGGGCAGAAATGTTATATTATAACAATTCCAATTCACAATGCTTTTTTTCACTATGACAAATTCGCTAGTCTCGCTTGACGCGGTGACGGTGACCTATAACGGCCGAAATGTGCTGGACAAGGTCTCTATGCAATTAAAACGAGGACAGATTACCACGCTCATTGGTCCAAATGGCGCGGGGAAATCAACCTTAGTCAAAGCATTAATTGGTTTAGTGAAGCCCGCAGCGGGTATGGTTCACGTCGCTAAAGGGGTGAAGATAGGCTATGTGCCACAAAAACTTCAGCTTAACCAGACACTGCCTTTGACGGTTGACCGATTTATTCGCCTAGGAACACGCTATACCAATTCCCAAATTGATCACGCGTTGAAAACCGTCAACGCAGAATCATTGCAATACGCCAATATGCACACGCTTTCGGGCGGTGAAACACAACGTGTTCTTTTGGCGCGTGCGATCTTAAAACAGCCGGATGTGCTGGTGTTAGATGAACCGGTGCAAGGGGTCGATGTCAGCGGCCAATTAGAAATGTATAGCCTCATCGCGCACCTGCGCGATACACTAAAATGCGCGGTATTAATGGTGTCACACGATTTGCATTTAGTCATGGCCAAGACCGATGACGTCATTTGCCTTCAACACCATGTGTGCTGCTCTGGCGCACCCGACGCCATATCTCAGCATCCATCCTATGTCGCGATGTTTGGTCGTCAAACCAGTGAACAACTGGCGTTATATCATCACCACCATCATCACCAACATGACCTTGCAGGCCAGCCTGTAAGCTGTGATCACCAAGAGCACCACCATGATTGAGTTCCTTCTTGCCCCTATTATGGGTGGCCTACTTATCGCTGCCATTGCTGGGCCATTAGGCTCTTTTGTGGTCTGGCGTCGGATGGCCTATTTCGGCGATACCTTAGCACACGCTTCATTACTTGGGCTCGCGCTTGGGTTTTTGCTCCAAATTGACTTAAATCTCGCGCTGGTGGTGACGTGTTTGCTTCTCGCGATCTTGTTGGTTGGTCTGCAACGCCAACATCTGGTTTCTACCGATACCTTACTTGGGATATTGGCACACAGCGCCCTGTCTTTGGGCTTAGTGGCGGTCAGCTTTTTAGACAACATGCGGGTTGATTTGATGGCCTATTTGTTTGGCGATCTGCTGGCGGTTTCATTTGCTGACCTTACCTGGCTCGCGGTCGGCGCCTGCTTTACGCTTGCTGTACTAGGATATTATTGGGAACAACTTCTATCGATGACCGTCAGTGAAGAGCTGGCTAAAGTCGAAGGGATAGCGGTCGAAAAACTGCGGCTTTTATTGATGCTATTGATTGGTTTAGTGATCGCATTGGCGATGAAGTTTGTTGGCGCGCTGATTATTACATCCATGCTGATCATTCCCGCTGCAACAGCCCGCCGACTGGCGTCTACGCCAGAGCAAATGGCTGCTTTTGCTAGCCTGATTGGTATGTTCGCCGTGATGCTGGGTATGGCTGGATCCTGGTTTTATGATACGCCCGCAGGGCCGTCAGTAGTGGTTGCTGCAGCCAGTGTATTTATGCTCACGCAGCTGGTCCCCTCTCGCGCCGTTACCTGAGTATCTGCGACCACGGCCTGAATGCGATGATGCTCTGAGTGCAATCATAGCCTGAATACGATCATAGCTTGAAGACGATCATAGTCTGAACGAGTCTAAACGTTAAACACGTTTATGCTGTGAAAACGCGCAGGCCTTTGCTAACGCCTTAACGTCTTCCCTGAAACGACAAAAGCCGCTCACATGAGCGGCTCTGGGCTTTGCGTGACTGGAAAATTACATTACCAGTTGGTTTTTTCACGTAGTGCTTTGCCAATATCGGCCAAGCTTTTCACTGTTGTCACGCCTGCCGCTTCCAAGGCCGCAAATTTATCGTCTGCGGTACCTTTACCACCAGAAATGATTGCACCCGCATGGCCCATACGTTTGCCTGGAGGCGCAGTCACACCAGCAATATAAGCCACAACCGGCTTGGTAACATTCGCTTTAATGTACGCGGCGGCTTCTTCTTCGGCGGTACCACCGATTTCACCAATCATTACAATTGCTTCGGTGGCAGGATCCTTTTCGAACATCGCGAGGATGTCGATAAAGTTTGAGCCTGGAATCGGATCACCACCAATTCCAACGCACGTTGATTGGCCAAAGCCTTCATCGGTTGTTTGTTTTACCGCTTCATAAGTCAAGGTGCCTGAGCGTGAAACAATGCCTACCTTACCCGACTGATGGATATGTCCTGGCATAATGCCAATCTTAGACTCATCGGGGGTAATCACACCGGGGCAGTTAGGGCCGATCATTCGCACCCCTGCTTGATCCAGTTTCACTTTCACTTCCAGCATATCCAGCGTTGGAATACCTTCGGTAATACAGACGATCAGCTCAATCCCGGCGTCAATCGCTTCTAAAATGGCATCTTTACAAAAAGGCGCTGGCACATAAATGACCGAGGCAGTGGCGCCGGTCGCTTCAACCGCGTCTGCCACGGTATTAAAGACCGGAAGGCCGAGGTGAGTCGTGCCGCCTTTGCCCGGTGATATGCCACCGACCATTTGGGTTCCATATTCAATCGCCTGCTCGGAATGGAAGGTTCCTTGACCGCCCGTAAATCCTTGGCAGATAACTTTGGTTTCTTTATTGATCAGCACTGACATTGTTATTTACCCTCCGCGGCAGCAACGACTTTCTGTGCGGCTTCGGTTAGCGATGTTGCCGCAATGATGTTCAAACCACTATCGGCCAGTTTTTTGGCGCCTAAGTCTGCGTTATTCCCCTCAAGGCGAACCACAACAGGCACTTTAACGCCGACTTCTTCAACCGCACCAATAATGCCATCTGCAATCAGATCACAGCGCACAATGCCGCCAAAGATGTTCACCAATACCGCCTTTACGTTGCTATCAGACAGAATGATTTTAAAGGCTTCTGTCACACGCTCTTTTGTCGCACCGCCTCCCACATCGAGGAAGTTGGCAGGGCTGCCACCGTGCAAGTTAACAATGTCCATGGTCCCCATTGCCAAGCCAGCACCATTCACCATACAACCAATGTTGCCGTCTAGCGCAACATAGTTCAGCTCCCACTGTGCCGCATGCGCTTCGCGCTCATCGTCTTGACTCGGGTCGTGCATCGCACGCACCTTCGGCTGACGATATACCGCATTACTGTCAATCGCTAGCTTTGCATCCAAGCAATGCAAATCGCCTTGTTCAGTAATCACCAGCGGGTTTACCTCAACCAAGGCAACATCTTTATCCAAGAACAGTTGACCAATCCCGACAAAGATCTTAGTGAACTGCTTGATTTGCTCACCTTCTAAGCCAAGTTTAAATGCCAGTTGGCGACCCTGGTAAGGTTGTGGGCCAACCAAAGGATCAATCGATGCTTTGTGAATCAGCTCTGGCGTTTCTTCGGCGACTTTTTCTATTTCAACACCGCCTTCGGTGGATGCCATGAAAACAACGCGACGCGAGCCACGGTCGACCACGGCACCCAGGTAAAGCTCTTTAGCGATATCGGTGCAAGACTCAACCAAAATTTTGCTGACTGGTTGGCCATTCTCGTCCGTTTGAAATGTCACTAGGTTTTTACCCAGCCATTTCTGTGCAAATTCGCGGATTTCTTCTTTTGAGTTCGCGAGTTTCACCCCGCCCGCTTTTCCGCGGCCACCGGCGTGAACTTGGCATTTCACAACCCATTTGTTGCCGCCAATTTTATCGGCTGCTTCAGCAGCTTCTTGTGGTGTATCGCAGGCATAGCCCTCTGAAACTGGTAGACCATATTCAGCGAACAGCTGCTTTGACTGATATTCGTGCAGATTCATGATGTTCTATCCGTGTTAGTGTCCATTATTGTATCTTTATGCTTTCCAAAGAAGGGGACCTCCGTCCCCTTCAAAACGGTTTATTTCCCTCAAAAAGAGGTCGATAACACCATTAAACGTCTAGGAGCAGACGTGTTGGGTCTTCAAGGAGCTCTTTGATGGTGACCAAGAAACCAACCGACTCACGACCGTCAATAAGACGGTGATCATAGGAAAGCGCAAGGTACATCATCGGCAAGATTTCAACCTTGCCATCTACCGCCATTGGGCGATCTTGAATTTTATGCATGCCAAGAATGGCAGCTTGAGGTGGGTTAATGATCGGCGTTGACATTAATGAGCCGAACACACCGCCATTGGTCAGGGTAAAGTTGCCTCCGGTGAGTTCATCAACGGTCAACTTGCCGTCACGCCCCTTTATGGCTAAGTCACGAATACCTTTTTCGATATCGGCAAAACCTAGTTTATCGCAGTCGCGCAGTACAGGCGTTACCAGACCACGCGGGGTAGAAACCGCCATGCTGACGTCAAAATAGTTGTGATACACAATCTCATCACCATCTATTGACGCATTCACTTCTGGATAACGTTTAAGGGCTTCAACGACCGCTTTGACGTAAAAAGACATGAAACCAAGGCGAATATCATGACGCTTTTCAAACGAATCACGGTACTGCTTACGCAGTTCCATAATTGGCTTCATGTTCACTTCGTTAAATGTAGTTAGCATCGCGGTGCTGTTTTTTGCTTCGAGCAGACGTTCTGCCACGCGCTTACGCAAACGCGTCATCGGCACACGCTTCTCGCCTCGCTCTGCCACTGGCGGCACATCTTGGGTCGCCGCTTTCTGCTCACTGCTTTGCGCGGGCTGCTTCTTCAGGTGCGCTTCCACATCTTCTCGGGTAATGCGTCCGCCTACACCCGTGCCTTTCACCGCATCCGAAGAAAGATCATGTTCAGCCAATAAGCGACGGACGGCAGGGCTCAGTGAGTCATTGCTCTCTTCTTCTAGTGACGCAGTGTGGCGCTTATCCGGTGATGCCTCTGATTCAGCGGGCACATCTTTGGTTGGTTCACCCGCGACAGCCCCTTCTTTCAGCTTGGCGATCGCTTGTTTCCCCAGCACGGTTGACCCTTCATCTTCAATGATAGATTCCAGTACCCCATCTGCAGGAGCGGGAACTTCTAGCACGACCTTATCTGTTTCAATATCAACCAGTACTTCGTCACGGGTTACCGAGTCACCTGGCTGTTTATGCCATGTGGCAATCGTTGCGTCAGCCACAGATTCGGGTAAATCGGGAACCAGAATTTCGATTGTCATATCGTATTTATCCTTAATGTTCTAGTTCTTACTTTAGGGTCAGAGCGTCTTGTACTAACGCTTTTTGTTGTTTCTGGTGTACAGACATATAACCTACCGCTGGCGATGCCGAGGCGGCACGCCCAGCGTAGCTGAGTGTGGCACCATCCGGTAAAGCTGCACGGAAGTTGTGCTGGCTGCTGTACCAAGCCCCTTGGTTTTGTGGCTCTTCTTGACACCATACAAAGTCTTTTGCATTGCCGTAAGGCGCAATCACTTCTTTCACCGCCTCAAGCGGGAACGGATAAAGTTGCTCGATACGAACAATGGCTACGTCATCGATTTCTTGCTCGCGGCGTGCTTTCAGCAAATCGTAATAGACCTTACCGGCACACATAACTACCCGTTTCACCTTGCTTGGATCCAGATCATCCATTTCACCGATAGCGGGTTGGAAATCGCCCTCTGTCAGATCGTCTAGGCTGGATACACAAAGCGGATGGCGTAGCAAGGATTTAGGTGACATAACCACCAATGGTCGACGCATCGGGCGAACAACTTGACGGCGTAGCATATGATAAACCTGAGCGGGGCTCGAGGGCACCACGACCTGCATATTTTGCTCGGCACATAATTGCAAATACCGCTCTAAGCGCGCGGAAGAGTGCTCAGGGCCCTGCCCTTCATAACCGTGAGGGAGCAACATGGTTAAACCACACATCCGGCGCCATTTCTGCTCGCCAGAGCTGATGAACTGGTCAATCACAACTTGCGCGCCATTACCAAAATCGCCAAATTGCGCTTCCCATACCGTTAAGCCACCCGGCTCTGCGGTCGCATAGCCATACTCAAATGCCACGACGGCCGCTTCAGACAACACAGAGTCATAAATTTCGAACGGCCCTTGCTTATTATGGATATTGGCAAGGGGGACATAGGTACTGCCATCGCCTTGGTTATGTAACACCGCGTGACGATGGAAGAAAGTACCACGACCAGTATCTTGGCCCGTAATACGAACACGCTTGCCGTCGTCCACCAGCGTGGCATAGGCCAATGTCTCGGCCATACCCCAGTCAACAGGTTTTTCACCATCAATCATTGCTTTACGATCTTTGTAAAGCTTACCGACTCGGCTGTGTAGCGTATGGCTATCTGGCAATTGACAGATACGGTTACCAAGCTCTCTCAGCCGTTTGGCATCGAATTTGTTCGCCCACTCAACCGTCCAGTCGTGGCCGAGATAAGGGGTCCAGTCGACCGAGTGCAACACCATTGGGCGCCACTCTTTCACTACGCATTCACCGCTATCCAACAGATCACGGTATTCGTTGATCAATTCGGTCGCTTTTTCTAGGTTGGCAATGCCTTGTTGATCAAGCACATCCGCATAGAGTTTGCGCGGCGTCGGATGTTTTTTGATCTTCTGGTACATCATCGGCTGCGTGGCATTCGGTTCATCCGCTTCGTTATGGCCATGACGACGATAACAGACCAAATCAATGACCACGTCGCGTTGAAACTCATTACGAAAATCAAGCGCTAAACGCGATACAAATGCAACCGCTTCGGGATCGTCGGCATTGACGTGGAAGATCGGCGCCTGAACCATTTTCGCGATATCGGTGCAGTACTGGGTTGAGCGAGAATCTGCCGGATTTGAGGTTGTAAAACCAATCTGATTGTTCACCACAATCCGCACCGTGCCGCCCACTTGGAAGCCCCGCGCTTGAGACATATTAAAGGTCTCTTGCACCACGCCTTGTCCCGCAATCGACGCATCGCCATGAATGGTGATCGGCAATACGCTTGAGCCTGTGCTGTCTTCGAGTCGGTCTTGACGCGCACGCACGGAGCCCATGACCACTGGATTAACAATTTCAAGGTGTGACGGGTTGAACGCTAAAGCAAGATGAACGTCACCACCCGGGGTCGCAAAGTCAGATGAGAACCCCTGATGATATTTCACATCACCGGTTCCCCAACTTTCATCTTGTTTCCCTGCGAACTCATCAAATAACTCTGACGGCTTTTTACCTAGCACATTGACTAAGACATTGAGTCGACCACGGTGAGCCATCCCAACAACCACTTCACGCCCACCTTTACTCCCCGCATGGCGAATAAGCTCTTTGAGCATAGGAATGAGCGAGTCGCCCCCTTCAAGCGAGAAACGTTTTGCCCCAGGGAATTTAGCCCCCAAATACCGTTCAAGGCCTTCTGCTGCCGTTAGCTCTTCCAAAAAGGTGAGCTTCTCTTCCTCGCTAAATTGTGGCTGTCCCACAACTGATTCGAGGCGGCTTTGAATCCAACGCTTTTCTTCGGTATCTGTAATGTGCATGTACTCAGCACCAATTGACCCGCAATAGGTCTTTTGCAGTGCGTCATACAACTCACCTAATTGCATATTGTCTTTGCCAATTGCAAATGAGCCGACATTAAAGGTCTCGTTAAAATCCTGCTCGTTAAGAGAATGGAAGTCAGGTGACAAATCGGGGACAGGTTTACGTTTCCATAATCCGAGGGGGTCTAAACTGGCCTGTTGATGGCCACGGAAACGGAACGCATTGATCAGTTGAAGAACTTTGACTTGTTTCGCGTCTACATCTGGATCATTGACTGAAGCACTTGCACGCGATGTATCGGTAGCTAAGCGTCGAAAGTAATCGCGAACTCGAGAGTGGGGTTGTTCTACCGCGGTATCACTCACCACTGGTAGCTGGTCAAAGACCGCTCTCCATTCTTGATCAACTAACTCCGGGTCACTGAGGTACATTTCGTAGAGATCTTCTACGTACGTTGCATTGGCGCCAGCCAAATGAGAAGACTCTAACCAAGCCTTCATCACGCCATTTTGCATTGTTATCCCTTAACCACTAGTTATTTATCCAAACACCGGTTCTAAGCCGGGTTACCTGTTATTAAGCCCCGTCCTAGAACGGGGCATTTTTTATCTACGTTATTGGTTCAGCGTTTTAAACGCCGCGCTGAATCAGCATTGACTTAATGTGCCCAATTGCCTTGGTTGGATTAAGCCCTTTTGGACATACACTGACACAGTTCATTATTCCGTGGCAACGGAAGACACTAAAAGCGTCGTCTAGATCAGATAACCGTTCTTCAGTTGCCGTATCACGGCTATCTGCTAGCCAGCGATAGGCAGCAAGAAGGCCTGCAGGGCCGACGAACTTGTCAGGGTTCCACCAAAACGATGGGCACGCCGTACTACAGCAAGCGCACATGATGCACTCATACAAACCATCAAGCTCTGCTCTATCTTCCGGCGCTTGAAGGTTCTCACGCGACGGTGGTGTCTCATCGTTGATCAAATAAGGTTTGACGCGCTCGTAGTTCTCATAGAACTGGCCCATATCGATAATAAGATCACGCACTACGGGCAAACCAGGCAACGGACGAATAACAATCTCCGACTTATCCATTAGCGAGGATAAAGGCGTGATGCATGCCAGCCCATTTTTACCGTTCATATTGACACCGTCAGAGCCACAGACTCCCTCTCGACACGAGCGACGGAATGACAGGGTTGGATCCTGCTCTTTGAGTTGAAACAGCGCATCCAAAAGCATCATATCTGACCCTTCAGGGA
>NZ_MUFH01000061.1:0-11293 GCF_001996115.1 Salinivibrio sp. MA427 | reverse complement strand
GTATTGGAATCTTGCCATGGTTAAAGAGCAGTGAAGCTTTTTACCGATTTTAATCAAATGCGTTAACGATGACACCTAGCCACAAATAGCGGAGTGCCACTTGTCTCAAAATCTTGCCACCGTCAGCCGTCGCGCGCTATTACCCGAGCGTATTGCAAGCCTTATTGATGCACTATCTAGTGGGGTGTACGAACGCGAGCACACTATCAAAATGTGTCTATTGGCCGCACTCGCGGGTGAAAGTGTGTTTTTACTCGGCCCGCCAGGCATTGCCAAAAGCTATATTGCGAAACGTTTGATAGAGGCGTTTGATAACAGCCAATTTTTTGAATATTTAATGACGCGCTTTTCGACCCCGGAAGAAGTGTTTGGCCCGCTTTCGATTCAAGCGCTAAAAGATGAAGGCAAATACGTACGCCTAACCGACGGCTATCTACCCAATGCAGATGTGGTATTTTTGGATGAAATATGGAAAGCCGGACCTGCCATTCTTAACACTCTTTTAACCGTTGTGAATGAACGCACCTTTAAAAACGGTGAGCATGTTTATCCTGTCCCTATGCGATTGTTGGTTACCGCGTCCAATGAACTGCCTGATCCCGATAGTGGCCTTGATGCGCTCTATGATCGCATGTTACTCCGCGTTTTCGTCAATCGTATCCAAGAGAAGAAAAACTTCAAACTGATGCTTACCGAGCCCAGCCAGGACGAAGTGGCGGTGGCCGATAAGTTGAAAATTAGCCATCAAGAATATCAGGATTGGCAGACCATTATTCCCACCTTGGGTCTGCCGGATGCGATATTCGAAAAACTCTACACACTAAAACAGCGGGTAGAAAATGCCGGCAGTGAACAATCACAATTCGACCCAAGTGAACTTTATGTGTCCGATCGCCGGTGGAAAAAGGCGGTGCGTTTGCTAAAAGCGGCCGCTTTTTTCAATGGTCGTGATGAAGTCGCCCCATTGGACTTATTGTTACTGGAAGACTGCCTATGGCATAGCCCAGAATCGCGTGATGTGGTGAAAACCGTGATGCAGGCATTTGCCAAAGAAGTTCTGTTCGATCAACAAGAAGTGCTTGCCTTGCTCGATGACGTCAAAGTGGCGTTAGAAGATATTGAGCAAGACACAGCTGAAGCGCTGACCTATCGACAAGACACGGCCAACGCTGGGCTCACGCGCAAAGCGATGATTGACTTGAGCCAGTCGCCTCGCTTCACGGTCAACCAAAGTCGAGATTTGGTTCGTTTTGTTCTACTTCGAGCCAACCCATCGGTTTCAGAGCAAGAAAAAGGTGACAGTCGTTGGGTGTATCTTGATGCGGCTGACATTGAGAAAAAGTTGAAAACAGGCAGCACAGACTTGTATGGCTATGTGAATAAAAATAATCACCTGTGCCGGCTCACTCTGGAGTGGGATGCGCAGCACGCCTTAGTCATCAAAGACATTGCTAATCGGCCGGTGCCTATGGCCCTGGTGGGCGTGAACGATCCGAGCGAGGAACAGCTGGCCACATGGACACAACAAACAGATCATGCGCTTGAACAATTGCAGCATGCGCAGTTTTTAATTCGTCGCGCGCGCAGTCAGCTCAATGCTGGGTTGCCCCATTTATTTGCGCAACCGGATCTGCTTGAAACCGCGTCAGCGAGTTTGGTCGACGTCGAACATGAGGTCAAAACGCAGATTAATAACCTAGAGCGCCAAGTTAATCGTTTAGCGCGCTTAGGTGAGTTCTTCTCAGGAGCCAGTGATGCTGAGCGCTGAGAGCCTGAACATGGGGTTGATGCTCGCCGAGTCTGGGTTACTGGATGCGGCGATGACAGAGTTGATGTCTCATCCCCAGTTACTTGTGTTGACAGAACGAAGCCCAGCGATTAAGCGAGCAGTAAAAAAACAGCTTCACCGCTGGCGGGGGCAAACAAAGCGCAAACTGGTTCAACAAGGGTTGTCAGCCTCTCTGAAGCAAGAAATTCAATACTACGAGCAGGCCACCGAAAAAACCGCGCGCGCGTTTGAAAAAGACATTGATACTTTACTAAGCCACTTAAAATCTGTTTCTTCTTTCTATCCGCAGGCAGAAAGGCTCGCAGCCCATCAAGCTCAACATGCTGATCCTATGTTTCAGTCGTACTTTTGCAACAAATGGCACGCGCATTTAAAAGCGGAAATACAAAAAAACCAGTCCGACAGTGTTGAATCACAAAAACAAAAATTACTCGACGATCTCTATCGCCGTATCTCGACCTATCAAAAAATGAATGGCGTGGATCAATCGGGTGATATCAGCAAAGTGGGGCGGCTATGGGATATGGCGGCCAGCTCGCTTTCCCAGCAAGACGTCACCTTACTTAAACGGTTTATTACTTTTTTAGAGAAGAACCCAGAGCTTCAGGCGATTGCCGAACAGTTAGGGCGAATGGCAAACCATGTTGATGCGCAAGGGCCCAGCGAGCAGCCGACGGAAACGCTAAAAACCGTGCCGGAAAAGCAAGTTGATGTCCCTGATGACATCACCGGCATCTGCCAAAGTGATCGTGTTGACCGTCTCTTACCCAATGAGGCGGTATTGCTGGCTGATCCTGCGCTCGAGGTTGTTTTTTATAAACAGCTTGTCGATAAACAACTGCTAAATTATCAAATGACGGGCCAAGCCCATCGCCGGAAAAAAGTAGAGACGTATGCCCCCAGTCAATCCAAGCCAGAGCAAAAAAAGGGACCCTTTATCATAGCCGTCGATGCCTCAGGCTCGATGAGTGGATTCCCAGAGCAATGCGCCAAAGCACTCGCCTATGTATTGATGCGGATTGCCGCGACCGAGCATCGTGATTGCTATGTCATGCTCTTTTCCACTGACCATATCAGCTACGAGTTAACCGGTGAGCGCGGTTTGCAAGAAGCGATGAGCTTTCTTTCATATCGGTTCCACGGCGGGACAGATATGGCACCTGTGATCGAAAAAGCGCTTAATCTGATGGCCGGTGAACGCTATCAAAACGCCGATCTAGTGGTGGTGTCGGACTTTATTGCTCCTAAGCAGTCCGAGACGATGATCGAAAAGATCGATGCATTGAAGTTAAAGCAAAACCGTTTCCATGCGGTAAGCTTATCCAAATATGGCAACCCTGAATTAATGGCCATGTTCGATCACTGTTGGCGTTACCAGCCCTCATTAGGAGGACGCCTGATTAATCAGTGGTGGCCGAGCAAAAATAAGTCATAGAAAATAGATGACTAGGCGCTTATATAACAGCAAGCGCCGTAGCAAGTTAACCGAGTAGCAAGCTGTCGTCGGCGAGGGTTTCGCCGCGCACTTTGTTGAACATGTCTAAAAGATGTGGCACGTCCATATTTTTGCGCTCATCACCATGGACATCTAGCACAATGTTACCTTGGTGTAGCATTACGGTTCGATCACCGCATGCCAGTGCGTCTTTCATCGAGTGCGTGACCATCATGGCAGTGAGGTTAAACTCATTGACGATAGTTTTGGTTAAATCAATCACGAACGCGGCCATGCGTGGATCCAGAGCGGCGGTGTGTTCATCGAGCAATAAAAGCTTGCTGTCTGACAGGGTGGCCATCACCAAACTTACGGCCTGACGCTGACCTCCAGACAGCAGACCAATGCTATCCCCTAGTCTATCTTCTAAACCTAACCCCAAAATCGCAATGCGCTCTTGGAACAATTTACGACGTTTACTCCCAAGCGCACGTGACCAACCGCGCCCTTTACCTCGCCGATAAGCCAGCGCTAAGTTTTCTTCGATGGTTAACGACGCGCAGGTACCCGCAAGTGGATCTTGAAATACGCGTGCGGCAAGGGTGGCGCGCTGATGCACAGCCTTCTTGGTCACATTAATATCGTCAATCATAACTTGGCCGCCAATCATCGGCGTTTCACCGGTGACGGCGCCCAGTAAGGTTGATTTGCCTGCGCCATTGGAGCCAATGATGGTGACAAACTCGTTTTCGGGAATGGTTAAGCTTACGCCGCGCAGAGCACGGTTTTCAAGGACGGTCCCTGGATTAAACGTGACCTGAATATTGTTCAGCGAGATCATCCTGACACCTCCGCCTGTTTTGCGCGTTTGGACTTTTGATACTGTTGGCGCATTTTGGGAGCGATCAATGCCACGGCAACCAGCACCGCGGTAACCAAGTTGAGATCAGAGGCTTGAAGACCAAACATGCCACTCGATAGTGCAAAGCCGACGGCGAGGCGATATAAAATAGAACCCAGAATCACCGCCACAACGGCGACCCAGACTTTACGTCCAGGCAGTAATGTTTGTCCGAGGATCACGGCGGCGAGACCGACGACAATGGTCCCTACGCCAGAGGTCACATCGGCAAAACTATTGGTTTGCGCAAATAATGCACCGGCAAAGCCAACAAAGGCATTTGAAAGGGCGAGACCAAAATAGGTGTACATCGCCGTGCTGCCGCCTTGTGCTTGAACCATTCGCGCATTAACGCCCGTTGCGCGTAACCCCAAGCCAAAATCACTGGCTAATAAGCGGATCACGAGTAGCCCACTGATAATCACTAATACGCCCACGACTAAGGGACGCAAATAGACGGGTGCAATACCGAGTGATTCAAATGGCGTTAGGATGGTTTCCTCGCCGAGTAAGGCAATATTGGGTCGCCCCATAATACGAATGTTTACCGAAAATGCGGCAATCATGGTCAAAATACTGGCGAGCAAGTTGAGGATGCCGCACTTTACAGTGAGAAAAGCAGTGACTAATCCGGTGATGCCGCCAGCCAAAATCGCCATTGCGGTCGCAAACCATGGGTTATAATCCGCCACGATCATAGTAGCGGCAACGGCGGCGCCCATCGGGAAACTGCCGTCAACCGTTAAATCGGGAAAATCGAGTACACGAAAAGTGAGATAGACACCTAGCGCAACCAAGCCATAAACTAGGCCGACTTCTAGGGTGCCGAAAAACGCAATTGCCGTCATTTACTACTCCTAGATTGAGCCTAACTACTCTACGATTCGTGAGGCGCGATCCAAGATAGAAGCTGGCACGTCGATCCCCAACTTGTCTGCAGCCGAACGGTTCACGGCTAAGTCAGACCCTTCCGCAACTTTGGCAGGTAGAGATGAAATCGGCTCGCCGTCTAAGATGGCCGCAACATAGTCCGCTGTTTGCACCCCGACGGAGTAATAATCAAAGCCAAGTGCAACGACCGCGCCATTGGGGATATAGGACGTCGATCCACCTAGGACAGGGGTATCTGCTGAGTTTGCAGCGGCCACTAAACCATCAATCGCACTGGCAACAGTATTGTCTGTTGGCGCATAGATAATATCGGATTGGGTGGCAACAACTTGCGCAGCAGATTGCACATCTGCGCTTTTCAATGCCGTGCCTTCGATCACTTTTATCCCGTGCTCTGCTGCCGCGTCTTTTAACAGATCAACCAATGTCACTGCGTTCGCTTCACCGGGGTTATAAACCACTCCAATCGTCGACAGGTTGGGAAGCAGCTCTTTGGCCAGCCCCACATGCTGGGCAACAGGAGAAAGATCAGATAAGCCGGTGACGTTACCCGTTGGCGCAGCCATATCTTTCACTAATTTGGCGCCGATAGGATCTGTTACCGCCGTAAAAATGACGGGTACGTCGCGTGTTGCAGCCGCGAGCGCTTGCGCTGATGGTGTCGCGATACCGACTAAGACGTCAGGTTGTTCTCCAACATATTGACGCGCAATCTGCACCGCAATTGCTGGATTACCTTGCGCAGTTTGATATTTAAACGACAAGTTGTCACCTTGGATATATCCTTTCTTCTCCAAGCCATCAAGCAGACCGTTGCGGGTCGCGTCAAGAGCGGGGTGCTCAACGATTTGGGATACGGCGACGCGAGCGGTCTCGGCAAATGCGAATGGTGCATGCCCCAGTGATAGGAGCGCTGCAAATATAACGGCAGCAATTTTCAGTGTTTTCATGGTGACTCCCTTCTTGTTACTCACACATCCTTGCGCAACCGCGGCGATGCAGTTGCGATGTTGTCTATTTGTTATTGTTAGTCGAACAGCGTGCGATAGCACATTTCGTACACTTTTCTTAAACTTAGTCGATTTTTGCCAGAGATAACAGCGAACATCGACTAGTAAATTGATATTATTAATCTTGACAGTAGAGAATGTCACTTCTTTTTTGTGATTTCATCATGGTTATCAATAGACGTTATCGCCATATTTGTTAATATTATGTTCGTTTTTGTTCTGTGGTGACCTAAGACGACAAAATAAACAATTATCGTTCGGAGTGAATGCCACAGAGCGCGCTGTTTGTTATATCAAAAATAAGGAAATAAAATTTGGAGGCTCAAGGATGAAGCGTTTGGTTGCGGCGTTGGCGGTAGTGTCACCAACGGCTTTTGCCGCTACAACAGGCGAAGGACTGGATCTCACCCAGTCATGGGTAGGGTATGTGTCTTTGGCAATCTTTGCGGTTGCTTACAGCCTAGTCATGTTGGAAGAAAAGCTCCACTTAAGAAAATCAAAGCCTGTATTGTTAGCCGCGGGGCTGATTTGGTTACTGATCGGGTTTGCATATTCACAATGGGGAAATATGGCACCGGCGCATGCCGCGCTTGAGCACAACTTGCTGGAGTACGCAGAGTTGTTGCTTTTCTTGCTGGTGGCAATGACCTATATCTCGGCGATGGAAGAGAGGCGCCTGTTCGATGGATTAAAGGCATGGATCTTAAGTAAAGGCTATGACCTAAGAACCTTGTTTTGGATTACTGGGGTACTTTCTTTCTTCATCTCGCCGATTGCTGATAACCTCACAACCGCACTGCTGATGTGTACCATTGTGTTGAAAATTGGGGGCGACAATCCACGTTTTGTAAACCTCGCGTGTATCAATATTGTGGTTGCAGCGAACGCCGGCGGAGCGTTTAGTCCCTTTGGTGATATCACCACCTTAATGGTTTGGCAGGCGGGCAAGGTTACTTTCACCGAGTTTGGTGCTTTGTTTATTCCATCTGTTGTGAACTACGTGATCCCAGCTTTTATCATGTCACGCTTTATTCCACGCACTCAGCCGGACGTGATGCAAGAATATGTCGAGTTAAAGCGTGGCGCTCGACGAATTATGGTGCTGTTTTTGCTCACGATTGCAACGGCAGTTGCCTTCCACGGCTTGATTCATTTCCCGCCGGTCATGGGCATGATGATGGGCCTCGCGTATTTGCAGTTCTTTGGTTTTTACCTGCGCCGAACGTTACCACGTTCTTTGGCGCGGAAACGGGCGATTGCTGAAGCCAAAAATGATGAAGCCGCGCTGAGTCGTCTCGGTTCAGTGGTCCCGTTTGATGTCTTTCGCCGTATTTCCCATGCAGAGTGGGACACACTGCTGTTCTTTTATGGTGTCGTGATGTGCGTGGGTGGCTTGAGTTTGATTGGTTATCTGTCGCTGGTGTCGAATGTGATGTATTTAGAATGGGATCCGATCTGGGCCAATACACTTGTCGGTGTGCTATCGGCGGTGGTGGACAACATTCCTGTTATGTTTGCGGTATTAACCATGAGCCCTGAGATGTCACACGGTAACTGGCTGTTAGTTACGTTAACAGCGGGTGTGGGGGGGAGCTTGTTGTCTCTTGGCTCTGCGGCCGGTGTCGCGCTGATGGGGCAAGCGCACGGTAAATATACCTTCTTTGGGCACTTAAAATGGGCGCCGGTGATCATGTTGGGCTATATCGCAGCGATTGGTGTGCATTTAGTGCTCAATAGCCACTATTTCCATATTCAATAAGCCCGCGTTCTGTTCTAGAAAAACCTCGTTGTAAGCAAAAAACGCCGGTCTTAAACGACCGGCGTTTTTATCGTCGGTAGCATGGTTGATTGAATGGCCGATACTACGCCGTCAATACAGGGACGCCGTTAATACAGGTACCAGGCCATCAATACAGAGTTAAACCACCATCGTGGGGCAATGTGCCCGCCCTGCCACACGGTGAGACACACTGCCAAGAAACATCCCGTCTTTATCGGAGTGCGTGCCATGTGCGCCCATGACAATCAAATCCACTTCTTTGCTTTTCGCAAACTTGATAATGGTTTTGGAAGGACGCCCGCCTTTGACAAACCCGCGCACACCTTCTCCGCCATTTTCAAGTGCGTGTTGCTTGGCTTGCTCGACAATGTTGCGGGCGTATTCGCTTAAGGTTTGATCTGGGATTTGTAATCGATCGGGGCGAACCATCGACAATGACGCCTCGAACAAGCTGTGATGTTTAAACACACACAATAAGTAGAGTTCAGCATGGGTGAGTTGCTGCAGCTCAATCGCTTTATCTAACGCATTTAATGCAGAATATGAGCCATCGACGGCTACCAGTATTCGTTTAAACATCAATTACTCCTGTTGTTTAGTTACCCAAACGCGATATCACGTAGGAATAACGCAATCTGCGGGAACATCACCAACAGCGCGGCTGATAGAAGCAGCATCGCGATAAAAGGCCCCGTTCCGCGGATAACTTCCCAATAGGGTTTTTTGAAAATGGCAATGGCCGTGAAAATATCACAACCAAATGGCGGAGTGGCTGAGCCAATCGCTACTTGCAAGGTTATCACAATCCCAACATGGACAGGATCAAGACTAGTCGCTTCTATCGCAGGTGCAAATATGGGCGTTAATACCAAAATCACTACAATCGGATCAACGAACATACAAGCAACGAAAAAGGCGATAGAGATAGATGCCAAGACACCCATCGGCCCCATTTGGCTGATCCCCACGGCCTCGAGAATGGTCTGCGGAATTTGCGCGAATGAAATAATCCAAGAAAATCCATTACCGACGCCGACAAGAATAAAGACCACCGCGGTGATTAAGCCCGTTGACCGTGCAATGATAAACACGTCTTTACGGCTCAATGATCGGAATACGCCAAACTCAAGAATCATGGCATAAAGCACACATACGGCCGCTGCTTCGGTTGGACTAAAGACGCCGCCATAAATACCCCCAACAATGATGAGTGGGAACATCAGTGGCCATAATGCTTTGCGTGTCGCCGTGAGACGTTCGCTCCAACTGGCTTTGGGTTCCGTTGGTACTTTATTGACAGTGGCGTAATACAAACAATAAAGCGAGAAAAAGGTGAGGATCATTAGRCCTAGGCCTATCCCGGCGATAAAGAGTTCAGCAWTCGATGTTTCCGAGATCACGCCATAAATAATCATGCCGATACTGGGTGGGATCAAAAAGGCGATATCACTGGCATTGATGATTAAGGCAAGCGAAAACGAATCACTGTAGCCAGCGCGAAGCAATTTAGGGCGTAGGGCTGAGCCTACTGCGACAACGGTGGCTTGGGTAGAACCTGATACCGCACCAAATAAGGTACAAGAGGTCGCGGTGCTGATCGCTAAGCCACCACGAATATGGCCGATAAAGGTCATGACCATATCAATTAAGCGATTCGCTGATTGCCCCCGAGTCATGATATCAGCAGCAAGAATAAACATGGGGACAGCAATTAACGAGGCAGGCCGAATGCCGCCTAACACTTGCTGAATAAAGGTATCCATTTGACCGACACCGCCAAACATCATGTAAAAACCGGTTAAGGCGGCAGCCGTAAGTGGAATCATCATCGGAAAGCCGAGCACGAGCAAGACAATCATGATGAGCATTAAAGTCATGGCCATAGTGGTTGGTGCCTATAAATACGACCACGATCATAGACAGAGGCAATGTATTGATAAGAAAAATAGGCCAATACCAGCATGATCAGGCCGGTCACGAGCGCGATCGTAGTCATTAGAATTTTTCTGCCTGTGAATGGCAAGGTGTCATAAAGGGCAGACATCCGTATATGGCGGCCATGACGAGCGGCATAACCAATTCCTGCAAAGGTGATCAATATAATTAAAATGCGATTAATTTCGCCTGAAAAAAATAACCCTTGTCCAAAGCCAAAGCGTGCAATGACGTTGACACAGGTATTCAGGGCCATTAAGAGCACACCGGCAGCCAACATAAAGGATTCGATTTTACAAATCAGGGTATCCAGTTTGCCAAGGAGGCCAGGTAGCTCGGAGTGGTACTTGAGAGAGTCGGAATCGGTCATTGCGTATTCCTCAAATAAACAGGCACCGCGTGGGGCGGTGCCTGTACGACTGACAACTAGTTAGTAACGGCTTCCAAGTCTTTCTTAAACTGGTTAAGAAGTGCTTTACCGCTTTCACCGGTCATTTCATAGAAGGTTTCTTCCACTTGTGGTGCACGTGCTTTAAATTTCTCGATCTGTGCATCGGTCAAGCGTGTCACGGTCACCTCGTCACTTGCCGACTGAATTTTATCGAGCGATTTCTCTGCAAGACCACGGATGTGTTGAACCGTTTCGTTGAACGCATAATCAGCGGCATCACGGATCATTGCTTGATCATCAGAAGACAAACCATCAAAGAACTCTTTGTTCGCCATTGATGCAGTGGTGAACCAACCATGGTGTGTGAAGATTAAGTTAGGTGATACTTCGTACAAACCGCCTGATTCAATCCAGAAAATCGGGTTTTCTTGGCCTTGAATCATGTTGGTTTGTAGCGCGCCGTATACCTCACCCCACGGTAATGGCGTTGGCGTTGCACCAAAGGCTTCGTAGGTAGATGACAGCAGTGGATTAGTCATCACACGAATTTTCTTCCCTTCCAGGTCTGCAGGTTCGGTGACAGGCTCGTCTGCCGTCATCACCATTTCACCTTCTGGATACATCTTGAGCAGTTCTAGACCTTGCTCTTCGTAGAGCTCAGGGAAGTTTTCATTGACCGCTTTACTCTGGCGGAAGAACTCTACCACAGTGTCCATTTCCGTTGGCATCAGATAAGGGATAAAGAAGATTTGTGCTTCAGGGATTAACGAACCAGTAAAGCCGGGTGATTGGTTAACAAATTGCAAGATGCCCGCTTGGGTTTGCTCCATGATATCGTCAGACTCGCCGAGCTCGCCAAACCGATAAATTTGCAATGAATGTTCTGAGTTATCTTCAATGTACTCCTTAAATTTGTGTGCATAGACGTCCTGCACGTCACCTTCGTACTCCTCGTGGGCATAACGCCAAGTGTCGGCATTGGCCATGGCTGAGAAGCCTAATGCGGCGGCAACGCATGAAATTGCAGTCAATTGCTTAAGGTGGCTATAAATGGACATCATGTCCCTCCGATATGTGGATTAGCTTTCAATCGTGGTGAACGAGAGTGTGATTAAGATCATTTTCTCAGTGAGTGAGGTGGCAGTTCTGGCCTCTCTCTCC
>NZ_MUFH01000060.1:0-11309 GCF_001996115.1 Salinivibrio sp. MA427 | reverse complement strand
GCTCTAAAGAAGGCCTTGGCTATATGAGCGAAGCGGTGAGGACGCTAGAGCGGTATGCGTTTAATGACCTTAATGCCAAGCGTGTCGAAATCAAAACCGCCTACGAAAACACCCGCAGCCGCGCGGTAGCCGAGCGTTGTGGGTATCATCAAGAAGCGATGCTTACCAACGACCGTATCCTACCTAGCGGCACGATTTCTAGTACTGTGGTATACGCCAAAGTGGCGGCATGTGAAGCCGAGGAGAAATGATGATCCCTGTGAATACCTCTGTGGTTTCTGGCGTGGCGCTCTCTCGTATTGAGGGAGAAATAAAAATGCTGCTGATGAAGCGAGTGAAAGGTGGCTTCTGGTGCCATGTTGCGGGCTCGATTGAAGCGGGTGAGACCGGAGTGGACGCCATCGTCCGTGAGTTTAGCGAAGAGACCCAGATTACGGTGGCTGACTTGTATAACGCGCAGTTTTTGGAGCAGTTTTACGAAGCGTCAGTGAATGTGATCGAGCTTATCCCTGTGTTTGTGGTGATGTGTGATGATAACCAAGCCATCACGCTTAATGATGAACACACCGAGTTTCGCTGGTGCTCACTCGATGAAGCAAAAGCCTTGGCGCCGTATCCAAATCAGCATGCCGTCTATGACCATGTATGGGCTTACTTTGTTGATCAGCCCGTTAACCCGTTATATCACGTCAACTTACCTAACCATCAGGAATGAAACATGAGCATGGAACGCTTTTTTACTCAAGATGACATCATATTGCATAATGACACGGTTTCCTTGGTACCTTTGTCTGCATCGCATGCGGAGGCTTTGGCCGAAGCCGCCGCGGATGGAAAGCTATGGGAGCTCTGGTATACCTCCGTCCCGAACGCTGAATCAGTGGAACACTATATCGCTAGCGCCTTGGACGAGAAAGCGAAAGACAAAGCATTGCCGTTCGCCGTGGTTGAGAAAGAATCGGGGCGAGTTATTGGGTCAACGCGATTGGCCAATGCGGATGCCGCTAATAAGCGCGTGGAACTTGGTTACACTTGGTATGCTAGCCGTTATCATCGTTCGTCGGTGAACACCGAGTGCAAGCGATTATTACTCGCTTATGCATTTGAAATCTTGGAGGTTATTGCGGTTGAGTTTCGCACTCACTGGTTGAATCAGGCATCACGCGCGGCGATTGCTCGCTTAGGGGCCAAACAAGATGGTGTGTTGCGAAACCACAAGATCGTTAATGGTGTGTTCCGCGATACGGTTGTGTTCTCGATTATCGAAAGCGAATGGCCGGCGATTAAGCTAAACCTTGATTATAAGCTGGCGCGCTACCGGTGTTGATCTCGCCTTTTTTTTCATCGTCACGTAAAGTAGCGCTTTTATTGGCTAGCGAGGCTAGTCGTGTGCGTTGTGCGCCCAATCAAAACGTGAGAACGAGTATGCAAGAACAACCGAATAACCCACTTCACGGACTTAGCTTACAAACCATTTTAACGCGACTGGTAGAACACTATAGCTGGTCCGGTCTTTATCAGCGTATTCGTGTGAATTGCTTTCATAATGACCCATCTATTAAATCATCGCTGAAATTTTTGCGTAAAACTCAGTGGGCACGCGATAAGGTCGAAGCCTTGTATATTGATACTTTTTGCTAAGGGTAAAATCGATAACGCCGAGCAGACGTGCCTCGGCGTTTTTGTTTTTCACCAGATAACAACCATGTTTACTGAGAGGCTGCTTGTCGCTGCTGGAAGCGCGTTGCGTGCTCGACTAGGCCCTTAAACAGCGCACGCTGACAGCCAAAATAAAGCAAAAATTCTGGATGCCACTGTACGCCTAATGTGTAGGGGCGCTTGGGCGACTCAATCGCTTGCACAATACCATCTAAATCACGTGCGCTTACCGTTAAATCCTCGCCTAACTCGTTAATCGCTTGGTTGTGTAGGCTGTTTATTTTGCGCCTACCTTGCCCCAACCGTTGCTGTATATGGCCGTTAACATCACGCAATATACACAAGGTTTTCATCGGGAATATTGTCCAGCGATGAGAGGTTTTCTTGCGCTGTTCGCGTAAGCTTTGGTGCAAGGTGCCGCCTAAGCAAATGTTGAGAAGTTGCGCACCACGGCAAATGCCCAACAGCRGCTTTTGACTGGCTAACGCGCTTTTGATTACTGCGCTCTCTAGTTCATCACGTTCGGGATCGTAGTTTGGTTTCACTTCGGGCTCAGCAGCATACAGCACAGGTTCAACATCGTGGCCGCCTGTGATCACCACACCGTGATAATCATCAGGCTTAAATATTGAACCTGGCCGCAACTGTAGGGGCTGCCCGCCATAAAGACGCACCGCGGTGGCAACGAAAAAACGCGGTAAGAAGGCACCTTTGTCGGGGCCGGTTATTGCGATAACGGGTCTACCCATAGCGTATTCACTTTCTCCGCCCAGTTATTGGTAATGCGTGATAATGGATCGTTTAAGTGAGCAAGATAAGCATCACAGCAAGCTGTCAGTCGTTTTGAATCTGCGGCAAGTTTCTCTACTTCTACCCAATCATTCCATGCCTCATGGATCCCCCATTGTGGACGACTTACTTTGCTATCCGGTAAACGATAGTGAAACGTGGGGCGCGCTTTTGTCAGGCCATCATTGAGCGCCTGATTCACTTGTTTCTCATCGAGGTGAGTGAAGAGTGGCAGCATATCTAGCGCACGATTACGCGTCGGATTATCAGCAAGGTAATCGGCAATCAAGGTGTCGCGATCGGGCCAATAATCGTGCGCGAGAACACGCGTGATATACGCTTTTGGAAACGGATCGACATAGCTTGTGAGACGACGGGATAAATCAATATCGGCACGTTTAATTAGCCAATCATACAAGCATAAAAATGCTTTCAGATGCGCATTAATAGTGTGAGCGGATAAGTCGGGCAGTTCGGGATTAAGCTGCATCCCAAATGCATAGACAGGGCTGTCCTCTGTGCCTTCTGCACCTTGTTGTCGCAGAAACTCAATCAGTCTATCGACGTCTTGAAGTCGATCAAGCGGAAGCGGTGGGCTGACTATTTCGACCGGTACGACCATTTTAGCTGCCCAAGCTAAAACTTCTTCCGCGGATTGGTCAATTTGATTGGCGAGAGTCTTCTCACTTCGATCGTTCCGTCCAAGGCGTTTTAGCTTGGCGTAATCAAGCTCTATGATCCAATCACCCGCATTGTCACCGGTTAGTTTTCGGTCGTAACGGCCGCCATGCTCAACCGTCAGGGATAAATGTTTTGCAACGAGCTGTGCAATGGTGTCTAGCTCCATACCACTCAATTCAAGTTCAACACCGACGCAGCGCGTTTCTCCCTCTGCATTGGTGGTATGAGGGGGTGTTTTTAACGGTGAAGGGGACGCATTCATCAATGGAGCCTCACTTATCGGATAAACATATGAAATACATGGGGGTCACGATGCGCTGATTAAAGGGAAATCGCCTCGATTTGTTCGGGAATTAGCCTAAACAAATCGCAAATACAATGCTCTTTGGCTTTCATCAGCTAATACGATCTGCCGCCCAGCTTGTTAAAGCCATTCGTTTTACATCGGCAATGGCTTCATCTGGCAGTGAGCTTTTTATCCCGACTTGAATGGTGTCGTCATGATAAAGATAAAGCCGAGAGAGAAACTGCTCAAAAGGTAGCGACGCTTCGCCGTATTGTTCGCCTTTTCCTTGGGTGGAAACAACCACTTCATTCCCCCAATCTTGGCCACTGTCGTTATTCGGGTTATAAAAATAGACCCGCATCACGTTGTCTTGGTCGAATGCGACACGAATCAAAGTAACAGCGTGCCATCCAATAAATCGCCCCTGACTGCTTGTCACTGCAATTCCAACGGGTTGAGGATGAATGACAGGAATGTTGCCATTGTATAAAGGATGATAGCTACGATAAAAACGCTCGATAAAGCAATCGAAATCTTTGAGTAGGCCTGTTTTAACGTCAACCGCAATCATAAATTCGCGCCCGACATACCAGCCGTGAAATTCGGGGTTTATCCATTTGTGGGGATCTTGCTCTCGACTGACGCAGCAACGGCCCATTTCAATATAAAGCTTGTCGAGATGAGGGACGAGGACCACGGACACAGGATCGGTGTCAAACGGCAATGCTGTGCTTAGGCCTTGTAGCAACGTGTGTGAGTCCAATGTTTTACCTTCAAAGTGCATGCGTAAGCTTGTATTACAGGCGACTTGAACGATACAGTTGAGTAGATAATCGGGATCATTATAGGCCCACATTGAGATGGCTCGAGCAGATTGGCAAGTTGGATTGTTTCCTTGTGCCACACCAAGCGGTTGACCAAGCACTGACATCACGCCTGCAAGAAGATGTACCCGCGCCGGCAGTTGATCGCCAAACGCGAGGGTTAGGCTGGCGGCAACATCCGGATGTAAATTTAAATAAATTTGCCGCCATAGACTCGGTGCGACGGGCGCGTCAAACAATACCCCACGCTCAAGCAGCATCGCCAGCCCATAGACTGCTTGTGCGGTCTGCGGATAGACAGCTTCTTGAATCAATGTGTGGACCAATTGACGATAGGTCACGAGACAATCTACCCCTGTATTACTGAGCCCTAGCGCGGTGGGGAGTATGTCACTGCCTTGGTTGTCGAGTAGCCAGCGTAAGAAGGTGGCGTGATAGTCAGACGCCAAGCCGACATCGTGCATCGCGCGTGCAAAGCCCATCGCCTCCTGTTGGAGGGAGTTGTTATCCATGGCGTTTAGTCGTTGGCAATAGGCATCGAGCCCCGGATCGTCATAGCAACCTTGAGTCGGGCCATATAGCGCGCTTACCAGACGGTCAATCCCGAGTTTTGCTTCACCAAGGTTGACTTGCTCTTGAGAAACAAGAATAGATATCTGGGTGATCATCGCTTTTATCGGATTGACCTGAATAGGGCGTTGGGCGAGAACACGCCAGACTTCATCAACTAACTCGCTAAGAATGGTTTCGTAGCCTAAATGCGTGAGAAGAAACCGGTATAGTGAACTGATAGCGGGTGCCATCTCACCAAGGCGGATACGACTAGTTTCGTCGGTGATCCCCATGATGAGTGACAAATTAAGACTGAGTACTTTGGCAAGAAACTGATGAGCCTCTTGGGCTGAGAAAGTCGAAGGGGGGCTCTTACCCTCAACAATAGCTAGCATTCTTAATTGGCTGAGGCAATCTAGTAGAACGGTGGCTTTGTCCGCATGTGCGAGTGTTGCCGGCACTAAATTGGGTAATAGGTATTCTGGGTGATCCCAGTCTGTACCTTCAAAGAGACCAGCTGCATTGAGCGTATGGATACGCGTATATAGAGCGCTAATGCCGTCCTCTTGCGTCAGGACTTGCTCACAGATATCAATCACGTGAAACTGGCAGCTTGGTTTATCAATTGAACTTGCCTGATCAAGCTGCACCACAGCATGATCAAGGTTTTTTAGTAAGCTCGACATATCAATGATGTTCTTTCCTGCGCTGTATCAGTGGCGCTTGCCAGCCCATGGATAGGTATGTGTTAACTACCTTCACCTGGGTTGGTCGTCAGCCTACAACGTCCTTTTGTGCCTGATTATAGTCAAACTACTATTACACACTTCAGAGAAAATAGTAACCATAAGCCCCCTTGACCACTATCGCTACTGGCGCAAAGCTTGTAACTTAAGGGTGAAAATTCAACAGTTTTAACAACAAAACAAAAAATAACATCATTCAGGGAGTGAAGTATGACGAAGCAGGTCGTGGTGTTAGGGGCCGGAATGGTCGGTGTATCCGTGGCTTGGCATTTACTTAAACGAGGGTATGCCGTCACCTTGATCGATCGCGTGCCTCCAGGGCAAGAAACATCGTTTGGCAATGCAGGCATTATTCAACGTGAAGCCGTTCGGCCCTATGCCTTTCCGCGTGATCTCACCACTTTGCTGCGGGTGTTGCCGAACCGTGCGGTGGATATTCGCTATCGTCCTAGCAGTGTGATTCGAGCGGCTCGCGCGTTATTGCAATATTGGCATTACTCCAGTGATAAGCATTATCGAAAGCTTGTCCCTGAATACGCAGCCTTGATAATGCAATCACTCGATACGCATGATGAGATGATACGGTCTGCGGGGGCGGAAGCGTTAATTCGCAAAGCCGGTTACCTTAAACTGTTCCGTACCCAAAAAGCGCTTGATGAAGAACTGACAAAAACAGCGTCTGACAGCACGCTATTCGGTGTTGAGTTTGATGTGTTAAACCGTCAACAGCTTGCACAGCGAGAGCCGAGTTTGTCTCCGTCTATTGTGGGGGCGATTCATTGGAAGCAGCCTTGGACCGTCACCGATCCCGGCGCCCTGGTCGAAGCTTACGCCGCGGATGTAAAATGCAAAGGAGGAGCCATTAAACATGCTTCGTTAACAGGCTTAACACGGCAAGGCTCGGGATGGCTCATTCAAACCACCAAAGAAAGCCTACACGCTGACCAGGTGGTGATGGCGATGGGGCCTTGGTCATCGTATTGGTTGGATCAACTGGGAATTCAGGTGCCTTTGTTTGCTAAACGCGGCTACCACATGCACTATGCATGTAATAAAAAAGCACCACTGAACCATTGGCTTATGGATGCGGAAATCGGGTACCTCTTGGCGCCGATGCGTGCTGGTGTTCGCCTGACGACAGGCGCGGAACTGACAACAGTGGATGCGCCAGTTAACGAGAGCCAACTTAATGCCGCTGAACAGGTTGCGCGTTCGCTTTATCCGCTTGGTGAACGTCTTGATGCATGCCCTTGGAAAGGTGGGCGTCCTTGCCTACCCGATATGAAGCCCATGATCGGCCCGGCGCCAGACCAAAAGGGATTGTGGTTGGCATGCGGTCATGGTCATCAAGGTTTTACCTTGGGCCCCGTGACCGGAAAATTGTTGGGACAAATGATAGATGAGGAACACACGGATATTGATATGCATCCGTATCGTGTCGATCGCTTTTAGTGGTCGGCTGCTGAGTTTGTCATCATTCCCACGCTATGAGGGATCGAAAACGCTTAAGTCGACGTAAACCCGTTTGCTTTACAGGCTAATACTGTAAGACAATGAATAGCTTGGCGAATCCTTTTTTGAGTGACAATGACGATAAATAGGGTTCAGCCATTGATGTGACGTGAACGTTTAGATAGGACCACTGATGCACCAGGCGTTTTTCTCCAAAACTAAGCCCGCCATTGTCGTGCGCGGCCCAGAAGATCAGTCATTTATCGCGCTACTCGAAGCTCGGCTGCGAGATCACGGCTGCGATGTGACTGTGATTGGCCCTGATGATCCAATGCCCGATTGGGATGCTGTGCAATTGATTAGCTGGGTGCCTGAGGGAGAGGCGCAAATGACAACCTTGCGCTGGTTGAGCGAGCAGTGCCCGTTTATTGCTTTAATGGCAAGTCAAGCGGCGGCTGATCGCGTGGCCGCGCTGAATGCCGGGGCGGAAGATGTGCTATCTGCCCCTATTGATATTGATGAGTGTATGCTGCGCACCGCGATTGCGATGCATCGTCGCCATGCCATGGTGGTGATCAAAGAGTCATCAGGCCAGCTGCAAGTTGATAATCTCTGGATGCACCAAGACACACACCAAGTCAGAGTGGATGACCAAGCGGTCAAATTAACACCCATACAATTCGAACTCTTGTGGCTTCTTGCGCAGCATAAAGATACTACGTTGAGTAAGTCACTCCTTTATCGTCAGGTGCTTAAAAAAACGTTTACGCCTGATGATCGCAGCCTCGATATGCATTTAAGCCGTGTTCGGAAAAAACTCGCTGACGCTGGACTGCCGCCTGAGCGCTTGCAAACCGACCACGGCAAAGGCTATTGCTTTATTTAATGGCGTTTAAGCTGAGCGTGACAGCGCAAGTCGCCAGCGACCAGGATGGGGTAAGCGAGGCAACAGCAAGCCGGCAACAACAATCGCAATCCCTAAAACTTGGATTTGGCTGACCGCTTGTCCCATCAAGAACGCGGTGAGTACTGCAAACACCGGTACAAAGTTAAAGAATAGGGCCGCATTGGCTGAGCCAAGGTGGCGTACACCGTTAAGCCAGAGCAAATAGCCCGCGACGGTGCCTAGCACACCGATATAAAGTAACTCTGAAACCGTGATTGGGCTGGCGGTTATCACCTCACCAAAGGGATGTACATTAGTTGTCATCGCACACATCACGCCGATGACCGTGGCGCCACTGAGCATACCCAAAAAGGTATAGGGGATGACAGGCATCCAACGACCAATCCCTTGGCTGAAAAAGGTATAGGCACTCCACGCGAACATGCCGGTGAAAATCATCTGATCGCCTTGATTAAAGTTGAGGTTGCGTAAAACATCCCACTGTCCGTCGGTGATCACCAATAATACCCCCGATAAACTGACCACCAAACTGAAAACTTGCCCTTTGCGCGGAAGTGCGCGTATTGCTACGCAGGCAATGAAAGAGGTGACTAACGGGCTGAGCGCCATAATTAATGAGCCGTTGGTGGCTTGGGTATATTCAAGCCCGGTAAACAAGCAAAGATTTAACCCTCCAATGCCTACAGCACTGACGGTAGTTGCCCATAGCCATTGTTTGCCACTGAGATGGGGGATCTTGGCTCGGGTTGCTTTGAGATACAGAGCCAGACAAATGGCCGCGATCCCAAATCGCCAAAAAACAAGCGTGAGTGCACTGACCTCATTCAAAGCATCCTTACCGRTGGGAAAGGTGCTGCCCCAAAAAAACGCACATAAAATGAGTAGGGCGATGGCTTTCCAAATCGACGTTGTATTCATATCAATACCTGACTTATTAAACGATGTGCGCTAGTGTATAAGTTTCAAAATTTGAATAAACCGGCAATATCAGAACGGTAAATGCCAATAATGAAACTTAACTATTCGCTAGACGATTTACGTTACTTTTGTACTGTTGCCCAGTTAGGCAGCTTTAAAGCCGCAGCGCAACAGCTGTCGATGCCTCAATCGACCTTAAGCCGGCGAATTCGTCAACTTGAGCAGGATCTGGCCTTGCGGTTACTCAATCGTGATGCCCATCGTATCTCGCTCACGCAAACGGGTCATCGCTATTTCGAACGCGCTGCGAGTCTTTTTGATGAACTGAACGCGGTCAGTGATGAACTCTTGAGCGAAAAGCAGCATCCTAAAGGTAAGATCCGTGTTAGCGCCCCTATTAATGCCGGTAAACAGTTTTTACGCGCTGTTTTGTTTGATTTTATGCGCGCCTACCCAGAGATTCAGCTTGATCTGAGTTTTTCTAACACACTGGTTGATATTGAAGGCGAAGGAATGGATGTGGTGTTTCGGGTCGGTAATCCGGTCGTGGAAGATTGGATCGCACGGCCATTAACCGATATTCACTTTATTGTCTGCGCGAGCCCAGAGAGTGATTATGGTCAGCTTCAATCACCMAAAGAGCTGGTGGGCAAACCTGTCGTGCTKTGTCACCCAATGACCGTTTGGCAGCTAGAGCACGACACAACCGGTGASGCTTATGACTATCAAGCCACGACGGGTATTCGGGCTGAAGTTGACGAAATTCAAATGCTGACCCATGCCGTGCAGGCAGGCTTTGGGATGGGCTACATTCCTGACTACTCCGCATTACCGTTGATTGAACAAGGAGCGCTACAACGGGTGTTGCCATCATGGCGGAGCCAAGCACGAACGCTGTTTTTGTTGTATCGCGATCGGGAGCACGTGCCGCTGCGGGTGCGGTTGCTGGTGGAGTTCGTGCTCGCGCGGTTTGTTGGATAATGAAATCAGGCCACAGTGTTTTGCGCTGTGGCCTGATGTGGGAAGGTTAGGCGTCGTGGTTTGTTTCCGTTGATACCATATGTTCAGTTGGCGTCGGCGTAATCGCTTTGGCTAAGAACAAGTACATCGCGGGTACCACGAACAGGGTGAACAAGGTGCCCAGTGTCATCCCACTGGCAATCACTAACCCCATGGCAAAACGCGCGCCTGCACCGGCTCCTGAGGCAATCAAGAGCGGGATCATGGCGAGAACCGTCGCGGCCGTTGTCATCAAGATAGGGCGTAAACGGATCGCTGTCGCTTCTTCAATCGCCTCGCGCTTCGTGCGCCCATCTTGCTGTAACTGATTGGCGAACTCGACGATTAAGATACCATGTTTTGCAATTAGCCCCACCAAGGTGAGCAAACCGACCTGGGTATAGATATTCAGCGTGGTAAAACCAAGGCTGATAAATATCAATGCCCCACACACACTCATGGGGACCGTGACCAAAATAATGATCGCGTTTTTAAACGACTCAAACTGCGCCGCCAAGATTAAGAAAATCACCACCAGGGCAAAGAAGAAGGTGACGACCAGTTGTTGGCCTTCGCTCATAAATTGCCGCGATTGCCCTGCATAATCGACACTGAACCCAGCTGGTAATTCGGTTGCGGCGATCTCTTGTAATACACCTAGCGCTTCGCCTAAGGGGACACCTGGACGTGGGACGCCCGAGATTTTAACCGCATTGAGTTGTTGAAAGCCTCGCAGCGCTTGTGGCTGAACGCTTTCTTCCAAGGTCACTAAGGTCGAAAGTTGGATCAGCTCACCTTCTTGGTTGCGGGTATAAAACTGACGCAGTTGATCTGGCGTAAGACGCTCACTACGCGCGACTTGTGGGATTACACGGTATGAGCGGTTATCCAGTGAAAACCGTCCAGCGTCAGCGCCGGATAACAGTGAGCCCATGTCGGCCGCGAGCTGTTGCATGCTCACACCCATCAAAGCGGCCTTTTCACGGTCGATGTTGACCGTTTGCTTTGGACGGTCGATACTTAGATCGGTATCCACAAAGATAAAGCGTCCACTTTGCATCGCTTTGCCAACGATATTATTAGCGACTTCATTGATGGCTTCATAAGGTTGGGTCGAGCCAATAATAAACTCAACCGGTGTCCCACCGCCTGGAGACGGTAATGAAGGTGGCACCAATGCAAAGCTACTTAAGCCTGGCTGGCTCTCCATAAAGGGCTGAATCTCGTTTTCTAAGATGGCTTGGGTACTGCGCTCACGCTCATCCCAAGGGGCAAGCACAATACCAGCGATGGCATTATTGGTGCCGCCTGAGCCATTAATAATAAAGACATTATCAATTTCTGGCACATCATCAATGAGCCGGTTTAACTCGTCTGTGCTGGCAGATAGCGCGTCCAGTGTGGTTTGGCTATCGGCCTCCAAAATAGAGAAGACGAACCCTTGATCCTCTGCCGGTTCTAATTCAGAGGGGCTGGTGATAAACAAAAAGTAGCAG
>NZ_MUFH01000006.1:0-74047 GCF_001996115.1 Salinivibrio sp. MA427 | reverse complement strand
AATTAACACAGCGGGCACTGAGTGCACAAGTTGGGGGGTGGGGAGAACAATTCGTTGCCGTGGCGATTTTTTTCTTTGCATTCACCTCGATTATTGCCAATTACTCGTATGCTGAAACCAATCTACTTTTTATCAATGGCCGCTGGCGTCCGGCACTCCCTTATTTTCGTGCGCTCGTTTTGGGTATGGTCATGTTTGGTGCATTGGCGGAGCTACCGCTTGTTTGGACGCTGGCAGACGCATCCATGGGGATGATGGCGCTCGTCAATATGATCGCGATTTTATTGCTGTCGGGAATAGTGAAACGTCTCGCGGCCGACTATCACACACAACGTTCGTTAGGGCGGGTGCCTGTGTTTGATAGTCGCCGATTTCCTGAGTTGCATAGCCAATTAGATGAAAAAGCGTGGCCGCTTCCTAAGCGCTAGGGGCAACGGTGTTTTTTTTGCACCGGAATGATAGGCTTAGCGATAGATAGACAACAAAGGGGTTAGCAAAATGCTGATTGTGGTTTCTCCGGCAAAAACGCTGGATTATGAGTCACCGTTACCAACCGAACGATACACAAAGCCGCAGTTCACTCCGCATTCAGAGGCGTTGATAGCGGTATGCCGTCAACTGACGCCTGCCGATATCGGCTCATTGATGAAGGTGAGTGATAAAATTGCTAGCCTGAACGCGGTACGCTTTGCTGAGTGGTCACCGACATTTACACCTGACAATGCTCGCCCTGCAGCCTTGGCGTTTAAAGGGGGTGTCTATACAGGCTTGGATGCAAATTCGATGTCAGAGCAGGACTTTGACTGGGCACAAGCGCATTTTCGCATGCTTTCTGGCCTTTATGGCCTATTGCGTCCGCTTGATTTGATGCAACCTTATCGCCTGGAAATGGGCACCAAGTTAGCGACGCCGCGTGGCGATAACTTGTACCAGTTTTGGGGCGATATCATCACAGATGCACTCAACGAGACGTTAGCGACGCAAGACACCCCGCTACTGATCAATCTCGCCTCCAATGAATATTTTAAAGCGGTCAACAAGAAAAAACTCGCAGGTGATATTATCACGCCCGTCTTTAAAGACTGCAAAAATGGGCAGTACAAGGTGATCAGTTTCTACGCGAAAAAAGCCCGTGGGATGATGGCGCGTTATTTGATTGATCAACGAGCGACATCCGTGACAGATATTAAAGGGTTTGATGTTGCTGGTTACTACTTCAGTGAAGAACTGTCTAAAGGTAATGAGTTGGTATTTCTGCGCGATGAGCAGTAAAGACAAGACTGTGAGTAGTAAAAAAGCCCCAATCGGGGCTTTTTTTGATCGACGCTACTGGCGCGTCATCTCAGTGTAAGATACGTGCACGTATGGTGCCTTCAATGGCCTTGAGTTTTTTCAATGCTTTATCCGCTTGCTCCATCTCCACATCAATGACCACATAACCAATCTGTGCCGACGTTTGTAGATACTGAGCGGCAATGTTAATGCCCTCATCGGCAAAAGTGGTATTAATTTTGGTGAGCACACCCGGGCGGTTGGCATGAATGTGCAGCAAGCGTGAGCGACCTTGATGCTCAGGTAATGACACTTCAGGGAAATTAACACACGATAGTGTCGACCCGTTGTCCGAGTATTTGATTAATTTTCCTGCCACTTCAAGGCCAATATTTTCTTGGGCTTCATGGGTCGAACCGCCAATATGTGGCGTGAGTAACGCATTATCAAAGGCCTGCAGCGGTGAACTGAACGCTTCTTTATTGGTTTTTGGTTCCACAGGAAAGACATCGATAGCGGCCCCTGCGAGGTGCTGACTTTCTAAAGCGCCGCATAGCGCGTCAATATCAACCACGGTCCCTCGTGAAGCATTAATAAAGATTGCACCCGGCTTCATGCGTGCGAACGCGTCGGCATCAATCATATTTTGTGTGCTTGCGGTTTCTGGAACATGCAAAGAAACAATATCACTGCGATTCAGTAACTCTGTTAGCGAGTTAACTTGAATGGCATTACCGAGTGAAAGCTTGTTGTCGACATCATAGTAATAGACTCGCATTCCGAGGTTTTCGGCCAAAATACTGAGCTGAGTACCAATGTGGCCATAGCCAATGATCCCAAGCACTTTGCCGCGCGCCTCGTAAGAACGTTCAGCCGATTTTAACCATTCGCCACGGTGAGCTTTGGCGTTTTTCTCAGGAATGCCGCGCAGTAGCAACAAAATTTCACCCAGTACGAGCTCGGCGACGCTGCGAGTATTTGAGAAAGGCGCGTTGAAAACCGGGATACCGCGTTTCGCGGCGGCATCGAGATCAACTTGATTGGTCCCGATACAAAAGCATCCGACAGCCACCAGTTTTTTGGCCTGCTTAAAAACAGCTTCGGTGAGCTGGGTACGTGAGYGTAACCCAACAAAATGCGCGTCTTTGATCGCGGTTTCAAGGTCTTCACCGGTGAGTGAGCCTTTGTGATACTCGATATTGGTGTAACCCGCTTGTTTGAATGCTTCAACGGCTGTGGGGTGGACGCCTTCGAGCAGTAAAATTTTTATCTTATTCTTGTCCAATGAATAGTGTGACATGTGGGCTGTTCTCTTCCTTAGAAACAATAGTGGGTCGCAATGTTGCGCCTGAACGCCGGGAGGCATCGTCACCCTTTCCCCTGGATTTCTGGTGAAGACAGTGCAACGGGTGACGTGGTCAGTAGCCTGATCTTTTTACGCCAAGTCGCACATGGGCCTGCGATGAACCGGTATCAGAACAGTGACCAAGATAACAAAAATTCATATAAGGGGTAAGAATTATCCGTTCTATGCCATAAAAAAAGCACCTTTAAAAAGGTGCTTTTAACTTATTGATTACATTGAGCGCAAACGTTTGGTTTTTAATGCTGCTAATGGGCGGGTATAAGCCGTTGATCTGCAGGATTATGCGTTTATTCTGCCACTTTTTTCACCCCGGAATCGGTGCCGGTTAGGACGATATCGGCACCGCGGTTGGCAAATAAGCCTACAGTCACCACGCCCGGGATCCCATTAATGGTATCTTCGAGACCTTTAGGATCCTGAATCTTGAGGTTATGAACATCCAGGATAACATTGCCGTTATCAGTCACCACGCCTTGACGATAGCAAGGGTCACCGCCCAGCTTGACAAGCTCTCGTGCCACGTAAGAGCGGGCCATTGGGATGACTTCGACAGGGAGCGGGAACTCGCCAAGCACATCGACGTGTTTGGTATCATCGATAATACAGATAAATTTATCGGCAATGGCGGCAACAATTTTCTCGCGCGTCAATGCGGCGCCGCCGCCTTTAATCATATGATTGCGCTTATTGATTTCGTCCGCACCGTCAACATAGATATCGAGGTGGCCCACTTCGTTGGCATCAAAGACTTCAATCCCTAGCGCTTTTAAGCGCTCGGTCGACGCGTCTGAGCTTGATACCGCCCCTTTAATTTTTTCTTTCATTGGCTCAAGGGCATCAATAAAGTAATTCACTGTCGAGCCGGTGCCAACGCCAATAATACTGCCTGGCTTAACATACTCTACCGCCGCTTCACCGGTGGCTTTTTTCTTTTCGTCCTGGGTCATGGTAACTCCTGCGTAACGGGGAATAAGGCGTGATTATAGCGAAGCCAAATCGTGGCGTCAGGCTATGGGTCGCGAAATCGATGCGAGTCAACGTCTAAGTTGGCGAAATGATGGCTCACCAATGCCAGTGTTGGCTTGGTGTCAGTATATGGCGTAAAGGAATATCCCATTGCTCGCAAGGTAATGAATGCCAACGTTGGCAATCATGGGCGAGGCCAATGGCGGTCGCATTTGGCGCGCACAAACCCAGCGTGCGATCATAATAGCCGCCACCCATGCCTAGGCGCTGGCCGTCGGCGTCAAAAGCCACTAATGGCGTGGCGATGATGTCCAGTTTTGAGCTAGGGATCAGGGTGCGAATATCTAAAGTGGGCTCGGCAATGTTATAACGATTAAGGCGCATGCGCGTGTGAGGGTGGTACTGTAAAAACAGCAAATGGCCGCGACTGAACGGATGAACAACCGGTAAATAAACCTGTTTTCCTGCCTGCCAGCAGGCGTTGATTGCCGGTTGGGTATCCAACTCACCGTCAAAAGAGAGGTATAAGGCGATACGCTGCGCATGAACGACGTCAGGTAATGTCATAAAGCGTGCCGCAACCTGCTGGGCCGCCTCGGTTTGCTGTTCAGGCGAGAGCTGGCGACGCGCGTGACGGATGGTTTGGCGAATCTGCTGTCTGGGCTGCATAACTGTCCTTAATGCTAGCCTGTAAAGGAGAGCCCCGGGATGCCGTTGGGATCGATGGCCCTTGAACCCGCTGGTTCAAGGCGGGTGGGTAGTATAAACCGTAGGCTTCTCGGTACGAGCCGAGCTTGCTCAGTAGCTTATAACAACACACCCTTCGGTTTGCTTATCGGCTCAGGGACGTTGATCCGCTGACAAACACCCCAGGGAATTCGATTATTTTTGCGATCCTTGCACTGCCACTGCTTTATCGAGTTGGGCGGTCATCAGGGCGGTCCGTTTCTTGACCTGATCTTCAACTGTCTCCAACGCTTGTTTGGCATCATTTAATTCATGACAAACATTCAAAGCGGCAATGGCAATTAGCTGCTCTGTATTGGTTACTTTAGTGCGCTCTGCCAGCCGATGCAACCGTTGATCGAACTCGTTTGCTGCATCTTTAAGCGCTTGCTCTTGTCCAGGCGGACAATTGACGCGAACAAGGCGATCCAGGATTTTAATTTCAACCGGTTGTGTGTTCATAGTCCCAAGCTGGCTCCTCATACGGCCCGCAATGTCGAGGGCCAGATACAGAATAATGGCGCTATTCTAGCAATTATTTTCCCGAATACACTACATCGAAAGCCGCCTTGGTGAGTGATGCAGAGAATTTAGACAAAAATGGACACCGAGGGGTTGATCTTTATCATCGTGGCAACGGCCTTCCTGCTTTTACACTGGCATATGCGAAGACTGCAGAAATATTAACAGCAGATAGCCTGGCGGTTACGCCGGCAGAAATGCATGGATTGATCGCCGGCATGCTAAGTGGTGGCTTGGCACTGGAAGAGGGGAGTTGGCTAACCATGCTTTATGATTATACCAACCAAGGAATGGGCTGGCCGACCGAGTCAAAAACCTTGGCCATGCAAAGCTACCATCAATTGAAAACCCAACTGACAGGAACGGATTTAGATCTCGATATTTATGTTCCGGATGATGAACACTCGGGTGTCGTTGCCCGTGCAGAAGCGTTAGTGGAATGGATTAATACCTTTCTTGCTGGCGTTGGTCTGATTGGGACAAAGGGGCGTAAACTATCCAAAGACGTCACAGAAGCGCTCAGCGATTTAAAGGAAGTGGCGCAGTTAGGGATTGACGAAGACGGGGATTTGCAAGAGCAAGCGGACTTGCTTGAGCAGGTTGTTGAGCATGTGCGTGTGTGTAGCTTAGTTGTCCATGCCGAGCTTGGCGCACGTCTTGAAACTGACGACGAGACGCCAAAAACGCGCCATTAACCGCAATGACGTCTGCGGTTTGAGGCGTGGTGATGACTCAGGGTGAGGAAAAGTAGGATGAAAGCCTATGACATAGTGATTGCTGGTGGTGCAATGGCCGGCGCAACAGCGGCACTGGCGTTAGATACGCTAAGTGGCGGGAGGTTACGTATTGCGGTCGTTGAGGCGATGGTGCCAAACCATGGTGATCATCCAGGTTATGATGCGCGGAGTATCGCGTTAGCCGAGGGCAGTTGCGCTGCTTTTGAGCAACTGGGACTTTGGGAGGCGTTGGCGCCGTTTGGCACACCGATCCAACATATTCACGTTTCAGATCGTGGTCATGCTGGGCAAGCGCACATTGATGCGCAAACGCAGGGCGTGTCATATCTCGGTCAGGTCATTGAACTGGCAGATGCCGGCGCGGTATTGCACCAAAAACTGCATGCGCGTCCCGCTATCGATGTCTTTTGTCCTGATGCAGTGATCGCGATTGAGCGAAAGCTTGACGCTGTTACTGTCACACTCAAACAAGGACAATCGCTAACGGCATCATTACTCATTGCCGCTGATGGCGGTCGCTCGCCTTGTAGTCGTTTGCTCCATCTCCCCCGGCAGCAGCACGACTTTGGCCAAGTGGCTGTGATTGCCAATGTGTCTACGGCGCTTCCGCATCAAGGYCACGCCTTTGAGCGTTTTACCGACACGGGGCCCGTCGCGTTACTGCCCATGTCGCAAGGGCGTTGCTCATTAGTGTGGTGCATGACTCCCGATGAGGCGCAACCGCTCACCCAAGTCAGCGATTCGGTTTTTTTACAACGCTTACAACAGGTTTTCGGTTGGCGTCTTGGTAAGTTACTTCATGTCGGAGAACGTCACGCCTACCCGCTGGTGCTCAATCAGGTCGTGCGGCCAGTGAGTCATCGCGTGGCGGTGGTTGGCAACGCAGCACAAAGTTTACATCCCATTGCAGGACAAGGCTTTAACCTCGGACTGCGAGATGTCATCACGCTGGCTCAAACTGTCAGCGCAGCCTTCCAGCGCGGGCAAGATATTGGCGCGATACCGGTCCTGATGGATTATGCCAGTCAACGCCAGCCAGACAGAGACACAACCGTCGCACTAACATCAGGGCTCGTTCATCTTTTTTCTAATCAGAGTGCACTACTCGCGGCTGCACGGAACGCAGGTTTGGGGTTGATGTCGACCATAGAAAGGGTGAAACAACCCCTCGTGCAACGCACCATAGGATGGGTAGAACCGAAATGAAGATGATCAATGCAGATGTCGCGATTGTAGGTGGTGGAATGGTGGGGCTAACACTTGCCGCCTCACTGGCAGAAACGGACTTACGCATCGTTGTGATTGAAGGTAAAAAACCGGTAACAACACTAGACGATCTACCAGAAAACCGTGTATCGGCACTGAGTCGCGCGAGCGAGAATATGCTTCGTGCCTTAGATGTTTGGCCGGGTATCGTCGCACGCCGACTGGCAAGCTATCAAAAAATGCACGTTTGGGAGAAAGATAGCTTTGCGCAAATTGATTTTGACGCACAGGCATTTGGTCAGCAAAACCTAGGACACATTGTTGAAAACCGCGTGATTCAACTTGCCCTGCTCGACAAAGTGCAGCAGCAGAGTAATGTCACCATGCTCATGCCTGAGCAGTGCCAGTCTATGATGCAAGGTGAGCGCGAAACCTGGTTGCAATTGGCCTCGGGAGGTGGTGTGACGACAAAGCTGGTTGTCGGAGCCGATGGCGCTCGCTCATGGGTGCGCGAGCAAGCACACTTTCCATTGGTTCAGCGAGATTATGGACACCATGCTGTGGTGGCAACGGTACGTACAGAAGCCCCTCATCAAGGCGTCGCGCGTCAGGTTTTTACGCCTGATGGCCCTTTAGCGTTTCTACCACTGTCCGATCCGCATTTATGTTCCATTGTTTGGTCGGTGCCGCCTGAACAAGCGTCGGAGTATCGCGACATGGCGTCTGATGGATTCGAGCGGGCGCTCACGGCTGCCTTTGACGCTAGATTAGGGCGATGTGAGGTGGCCGGACCGCGTGCGAGTTATCCTCTTACCATGCGTTATGCTCAGAATTTTGCCTCTGAGCGCATTGCCCTTGTCGGTGATGCCGCACATACCATTCATCCGCTTGCCGGCCAAGGGGTGAATTTAGGGATGTTAGATGCGGCCGCGTTAGCACAGACACTCGCGCAACTTTCAGAAAAAGGGAAAGATGTGGGGGCGTATGCGTCACTGCGTCATTTCGAGCGTTGGCGTAAAGCGGAAGCCATGCAAATGATTGCGGCGATGCAGGGATTCCGGAGCTTGTTTGATGGTCAAAATCCAGTGAAAAAGCTCGTTCGTGGTGTAGGTATGCGCGCGGTGAATCACCTACCCGGCGCCAAACAGCCCTTTATGGCCAAAGCCTTGGGGCTAGAGGGAGAGCTCCCTGATCTCGCGAAGCCACCTGCTCGGCGCGCCCATTTTTCTTGATCGTGTGACAACGGAAATTGGCGAAAAAAAGAAAATATGCTAAACAGCATGACGAACAGCTTGTCTGGAAGTTTGTATTTACCGACGGATGTTGCACATTAGCACTGGGTACAACCAGAGCACTGGCTACAACCTGAGTATTGGGTATAACAAGGTCATTGGGTCTAACAAGGAACAATATTATGAGCGATATTCCATCCGGATTAAAATTTACTGAGACGCATGAGTGGGTGCGTCCTGAAGGGGAAGGTCTCTTCACCATTGGCATTTCCGATCATGCTCAAGCGTTGCTTGGTGATATGGTTTTTGTTGATTTACCTGATGAAGGTGACACCTTTGATGCCGGGGATGATTGCGCAGTGGCCGAGTCGGTCAAAGCGGCGTCAGATATTTATGCGCCGATTTCCGGGCAAGTGATCGCCGTGAATGAGGAGTTGGATAGCGCCCCAGAGTTAGTCAACAGCGATCCTTACGGCGATGGTTGGCTCTTTCAAGTTCAAGCCACTGACGAATCAGAAATTGATGCCTTGTTTGATGCACAAGGGTATGAAGAAACCTTAGGCGACCAAGATGCCGATTAAGGTGTAGTACCAATCGTGTGCCACTAGCATTAACAAGTGAGGGATCCTGGCGGGATCCCTTTCTGTTTATTGGCTTCCCGGTAAGTGACGTCGGCGTGATCAAGCGCCGCGGTCACCTGTGTTTGCCAAGCCGTATGGGAGATGCCAAGCTCACTACTTATTCATCGTCAGTCAGAGAGTAAGGTAGAGGCTCACGCTGCCAGATAAACTCTGGCGCATCCGCTAGGCGAAATGCTGTCTCGTCATCGAGGTTGTTTGGCAGAACCGCTAGCACTGCTGCCTGGCCATTAGCTTGACGGTAACCGGCAATCACGGTTCCACCAGAGCGCCAGTTTTCACCGACAGAACGCTCGACTTTATCCCCTGCCACCGGTGTATGTGTGGCTTGTCCTATGAGTTTATACATAGCCCGCTTGTTTATTCCTCGGTATTTAGCGCGAGCAACGGTCTCTTGGCCGGTATAACAGCCTTTGGTGAAGCTGATGGCATTCAATGCCTGCAAATTCAACGATTGAGGAATAAACTCACCACTGGTTGCGGCTTCTATGCGAGGGAGTGCGGCATCGATTTCATATCGATCCCAATATTCACTGCTGAGAAGGACCGCGGACGACTGATACTGATTCACGAGCGCGGTTGCCGCATCGGGAGTGATCGCGAGTAACCAACGATGAGGCGCGATCATCACCGCCGTTCCCTGCTCGCCCTGGCGGACGTTACCTTGTGGGCCAAAGTGGTCAGTCACCCACTTTTCCGCTTGGGCGCCAACCACGCCAAGAAGTACGCAGTCGACTTTATCAAATGCGATCTTAGAGAAGATGGCGTATTTTTTGACTTCCTGTAATTGGGTTGCCTCAATCGATGCCGGCTGCACCATGGCTAAGCCATCTTGGAAGTGGAAAAAACGTAACACGGACCAGACTTTACCTTTTGGATCGCAATGCGCCGCTAAGGTCGATTGATCCACGTCGAGCTGCTCAATATCGCAAGTGAGCTGGCCTTGTAAGTATGACTTAGTGTCGTCGCCACTAATTTTGGTTAACGCCCAATTATCGAGGGCAACAATGGCCAGTTCCGGCGTCTGGTCACTGGGGTGTTGTGCCACAGGCTCAAAAGCTTGGGTTTGATACCATTCGCTCATATAAATCACGCTCTCCGTTGAGAAAACACAGGCTATCTCTCGTATAGTAATGGTGCATAACAGGCTTGTCAGCCTTTGTATTGTAAGGGTATTGCGCCAAACGACGGATTAACGCTAGAGAGCTCTCAGATTCGTCTTTTCTTTTTTGGGAAAAGTGGTCGTCAGACCCTTGCGTTGATAGTATCCATCCACTGATATCAGTGATAGAGGTCAACATGGTTAACACTGAAGATAAAGCGCGAATTCGTTGGGCATGCCGTCGGGGGATGCTGGAGCTTGATGTATTGGTCATGCCCTATTTTGAGGCATGCTACGACACATTGAATGAAAATGAAAAACAGGATTTTGTCGCATTTTTAGAAAGCGCCGACCCGGATCTGTTTGCCTGGCTGATGGGGCATGGTAAACCTGACGATCCTAAGATGGTCTCTGTTGTCGAGAAGGTAGTTGCCTATAACCGAAGTAAGTTGCGTACATAGCCAACTCCATTGCCCGCGCTATGTCACCGTCTGTTTATTCCTGGTCGGCATGATGGCGGCATGGCTATTGGCGGTGCATGTGTCCCTCCCGCTTTGCGCGCGTGCTTTCCTGATGCTTCACGTTGTCCGTGAATTGATTCACTTTCAACACCGACTGGTCGAGAGTACCGGCTGTGTCACTGTGTATTTTGATGATTGGATAAGGCTACCCAGCGGCGAACGCCAACCCATCACATGTATCTGGGCGACGCCTTGGCTGATGATGCTCAAAGCGCAATCGGATGCGCGCTGTTTGTATTTGTGGCGCTATGGCTTGCCGGACTATCATTTTCGTCTGCTTTATCGGCATTATTGTCAACCAAAGCAGGATAGTTTGTGACATATTTATGACGCCTTGGTTGCCTTGCTTTACTTTTTCCTAACATCGCCGATAGTTAGTGCAAGTACGTGATTAATCCAGTCTTGCTCTGAAGGTGTTGTAGGGTCGTTATGAAAATAAAACACAAGTTACTTTCTCTTACCGTGATGTCGGTGTTGGCATTACTCGCTGTGATGGCTGCGGCTTGGAACGCGGAAACGCGGTTAGATAAAATGCATCGCCAGTTAACCGCGGTGTCCGATCTCGAGGTCGTACTGCTTAATTTACGCCGTAATGAAAAAGACTTTCTTGCTCGGATGGATCCCAAATACCTCTCTCGGTTTGAAAACAACGTCGCAACCTTTAATCAGCAACTGACCGACTTTCGAGCACGCAGTGCCTCCCTTGGGTTAGAAACCGTCACGATTGATGACGTTAAGACAGCCATGCAAGCTTATGCAAATGGGTTCAGCGAACTGGGTGACGGCTACCAAACATTAGGTTTAACGACAGAGCAAGGCTTAAGAGGCCAAATGCAAAGCGCGAGTCAAGCGCTCGTGGCCGCAACTGAAAACGATATTGTGCTAGAAAGCAGTGCTCGCTTGTTAGTGGCGGACGCCAAGCTGTTTGTTCAAAGCAGTCATCTGGATTATATCGACCAATACCAAAATCATATGGATGCCTTAACAGATTATCTTGAAGGTGATCTATTGGCACTGTTTAAAGCTCACCAGTCTGAAGTTGAAAACGTTGTTGCGCAGAAAAAAGCATTAGGTTTGGCGCCAGATAAAGGGCTTTTGGGCGAGATACGGAGTCAAACGCACCAAGTGGAAAATATGTTTGACGCGTTAAGCAAAGAATACCAGCAAGCGATCGATCAAGCGCTACGCCAGACCACGATAGTGACGGGGTCGATAGTATTGGTGTTAGCGATCATCATGACGGTGGTTTCTCTGTGGATGAACCGAGGTATTCAACGGCGCATCGCGCTGTTCAGTCAGCAGATGGCGGCCATTACTCAGCAACGGGATCTGACCTTGCGCGCCGATGAGACTGGGCAAGATGAAATTTCACTGATGGCAAACGATGTCAATCAGATGCTGAGTAGTATTCAAAAAATGGTGGTCGATGTTAGCCGAGCGGTGCAGGCTTTACACCAAAGCGCAGAGCAGGTGGAGTCTCGCACGGCGCAAACCGGCACCGCACTGGCGACGCAGCTGGATGAAACGACCCATGCTGCAACGGCGATGAATGAGATGGAAAGCACGATTCGGGATATTGCCGGCAATACCGATCAGGCGGCTGATAACGCGAGAACCAGCCTAGGTCGTGCGCAAAATGGACAGCAAGTGGTGGATGATACCCGGACGATGATCATGACATTGGCCGAGACACTCAGCAATACCAGTAACGAGGTGCTTGAACTGAGTAAGCTGTCTGAGACCATTGGCTCGGTATTGGATGTCATTAAAGACATTTCAGAGCAAACGAATCTGCTGGCACTCAATGCTGCCATCGAGGCCGCGCGTGCGGGGGAGCAAGGACGAGGGTTTGCAGTAGTCGCGGATGAAGTGCGTCAATTAGCAACTCGTACCCGGCAATCGACCGATGAAATATCGGGCATTATTACCTCGCTGCAGGCGCAAACACAGTCAGTTGCAGAGCGTATGGAGCAAAGTCGAGAAGATGGCGAAAGCTCTGTCACCAAAGTAGATGCCGCCTCGCAAGAGCTGTCACAGATTATGCAAGATATGCAACAGATTATGGATATGAGTACGCATATTGCGACGGCGATAGAGCAGCAAAGCTCGGTTGCCAAAGAAGTTAACCAGAACGTGCACAACATTCAAGACATTGCCCAGACGAGTACTGAACGCGCGAGCCAAAACCGTCAAGCTGCTCATCAAGTCGCAGAAGAAGCGGCTAACTTAGAGCGGGCCGTAAGTGAATTTAAAAGCTAATCATACGGCCAGTCGAGAGACTGGCCGTTGTTTATTGCGACGATACCATGCGCCACATTAGCAAGGCTGATCGGGAACGAGGATGGTTGGGCCTGATTGAGCATGAGCGTCAGGATAGTCAATGGTGTAATGTAGACCACGACTTTCTTTGCGTTGCATGGCACAACGCACCATCAATTCAGCGACTTGGAGTAAATTACGTAATTCGAGCAAGTTATTCGAGACACGAAAATTAGCGTAGTACTCGTGCGTTTCTTGTTTAAGTAGCTCAATGCGACGCAAAGCACGTTCTAAGCGCTTGGTTGAGCGCACAATCCCCATGTAATCCCACATAAACAGGCGCAGCTCATGCCAATTGTGCTGAATCACCACTTCCTCATCGGAACAAATCACTTGGCTCTCATCCCAAGCTGGCAACGCTGTGTGTGGCTCTATATGGTCTGAGTGGGCTTTAATATGCTCAGCGGCAGACCACGCATACACCACACATTCGAGCAAGGAGTTAGAGGCCATGCGATTTGCACCGTGTAGCCCGGTATAACTCACTTCACCAATGGCATATAAACCAGGCAGATCCGTAGTGCCATTTTTATCCACCATCACACCACCACAGGTATAGTGAGCGGCCGGAACTATCGGGATGGCGTCTTGGGTCAAGTCAATGCCGTACTCTTTTAGCTTCTCGTAAATGGTGGGGAAGTGCTTGGTGATAAATTGCGGATCTTTATGGCTGATATCGAGATACATACAATCAGCGCCAAGCCGTTTCATTTCATAATCAATCGCACGCGCCACGACATCACGGGGAGCAAGCTCACCACGCGGATCAAAGTCTTGCATAAAGCGCGATCCATCCGGGCGTTTTAGGTGCGCACCTTCACCACGTAATGCTTCGGTTAGCAAAAAGTTACGCGCGTCAGGGTGGTATAAACAAGTCGGGTGGAACTGATTGAACTCAAGATTCGCGACACGGCAACCTGCTCGCCATGCCATCGCAATGCCATCACCAGAAGAGACGTCTGGGTTAGAGGTGTACTGATACACCTTAGACGCGCCACCTGTTGCCAGCACCACATAATTGCAGCGGACAGTTTCTACAACTTCTTGATTGCGATTCCAAATATAGGCCCCTAACACATGATTAGGGCCGCCGAGTCCGACTTTTTTACGCGTGATAATGTCCAGCGCGTTATGACGCTCGAGTAGGGTGATATTAGGATGTTGTCGAACGTTATCTTGCAATGAATTTTGCACCGCCATACCGGTTGCATCGGCGGTGTGTAGAATACGTCGATGACTATGACCACCTTCGCGAGTGAGATGATAACGCGGGGTTTCATCATCACTGTCTTCTTGATCGAAGGGCACGCCGCCATCAATCAGCCATTGAACACAGTCTTTGGCGTTACGGGCGATAAAGTCGACAACATCGGTATCACAGATACCGCCACCGGCTATTTGTGTATCTTCGACATGGGACTCCACTGAGTCTTGTTCGTCAAAAACAGCGGCGATGCCGCCTTGTGCGTAGAGTGTCGCCCCTTCACTGAGAGGGCCTTTACTGAGTACGATAACCCGGTGCGTGGGCGCCAAACGTAGCGCCAACGATAAGCCAGCGGCACCGCTGCCGATGACCAACACGTCACATTGATGTTCCTGAGTTGTGGTCGTCATGATCCCTAATCCTCTTTCTGCGCTCCCAATGTTACACCAATTTGACGCGGCCGCGCGCGCTAAGATCAAATCCAGTCTTGCTTGGGTGAAAGTTTGCAACCGTGGCATTGTTTGGGGGACAATACACGCAGCCAAAGACGCGCGCTTTGGTCATTCCGTCACAGTAATGTGATTTCACGCATAATAAAACCAACATGGTGAGGAACTTTTCTCCTAAGCGGTCATCGAATTCTCAGCGAAAGCTCGCAAGCGGGTTTAACCGCGCTCTGACAACGTCGGACCTAGAATGTCGATAATCGGGCGAAAAGATCAACCAAGGAGTAAACGCTCGAATGGGCGAGCAGCTAACCGACCAGGTTCTAATAGAACGTGTACAGAATGGTGACAAGCAAGCTTTCAATCTGTTAGTCGTCAAATATCAAAATAAGGTATGTAACCTTATTGCCCGCTATGTAGGCTCACACAGTGGTGATATTCCGGATATCGCACAAGAAGCGTTTATTAAAGCGTATCGTGCTTTGCCGGGGTTTCGTGGCGAAAGTGCGTTTTATACTTGGTTGTATCGCATTGCAGTGAACACCGCGAAAAACCATTTGGTGGCACAAGGACGACGTCCACCAGGCAGCGATATTGACGCCGACGAAGCAGAAAATTACGAAAGTGGGGGGTCGTTAAAAGAAATATCGAACCCTGAAAACTTGATGTTGTCTGAAGAATTGAGGCAGGTGGTGTTTTCGACCATTGAAACACTGCCTGACGACTTAAGAACCGCAATCACCTTACGCGAGCTCGATGGGCTCAGTTATGAGGAAATTGCACAGGTAATGGATTGTCCAGTCGGTACGGTACGGTCGCGTATATTTCGAGCGCGTGAAGCGGTAGAAAAGCGCATCCGGCCACTGATGAAACGGTAACGAGTTTTACTGGCTGCATGACGGTGACTTGAATGACGGATAAAGAAAAAATTTCGGCGTTATTAGATGGCGAACGGGTGGACACGTCGGTGATCCATGACATAGAGCGAGATAATAGCGCACAACAGACCTGGAGCGACTTCGGCATCATTCGTGATGTGATGCGTGGTGACGCGCCTGGCTCGTTGCAATGGAACATTGCCGATTCTGTCGCGTCCGCGTTGGAAGCAGAACCGGCTTATCAAGGCGCTCACGTTGACAGTAACGTGCACCCGATGCACGAGTCACAGCCGCGTCCGGAAAAGGCGCGTCGCCACCTACCTGGCTGGCTGCAACAGCTCACTCAGGTCAGTGTCGCCGCTTGTGTTTCTCTCGCCGTGATCGTAGGCGTGCAGCATTATAACCAGTCTGAACCAACGTCTCCGGGGGTTGGCAATCAAACCCAACCGCCAGTATTGGAAACGATTCCTTTTGCAGGTGCTGCTGAACCGGTGAGTTTAAGCCGGAATGATTTGCGTGCGACGCCTTCAGAATCTGAAATGATGGAGCAGCGTCGGCGCGTAAATGCAATGCTCAAAGACTATGAATTGCAGCTAAGGTTGAATAAGGATAGTCTGTCTAGCAATCAGACAATGGCACCGTCGACAAGCAGTAGTAAGCAATGAAAAAAACTCTGATCGGTGCGCTTGCGCTGGTCAGTTTGATGTCTGCGCAAGCCTCGGCCGAACCCTCTGCCGAGGCTTTGTTACATCAAATGGATACCGCAAGCGATACCTTGGACTATGAACTGTCCTACATTCTCGTTGGCAAAAATAGCCTAGAGCCACTGCGTTTTCGCCATGCACGGGTAGGTGGCGAAGCGTTTGGTCATCTCATGTATTTAAGTGGTCCGTCGCGAGAAGTAATTCGTCGCGGAAAGGAAATCAGTTATTTTGAACCTGGTTATGACCCTTTCACGATCGCCAGTGATCATATGGTGGCACCATTGCCTACCCTCATTCAGGCCGATATTGATATACTGGCAAACCATTATGACTTTGTCTCAATGGGACATGCGCGCGAGGCGGGCATGGATTGCCAGGTTGTACGTATCACACCGAAAGATGGTGAGCGATATTCGTACGTGCTTTGGCTAGACCAAGACAGTCACCTACCGGTGAGAGCCGATTTACTTGACCGAGATGGGGATCCGCTTGAACAGTATCGCGCCTTATCTCTGGTGGTTACGCCTAAAATTAACGACGCGATGCAAAAACTCACGCAGTTAGCCCTGCCGCCGGTATTAACCCTCCCACAAACAACCCGCCGCTCTGACCTGGATTGGCAGGTGACGGTGCTGCCAGATGGCTTTAAGCCTGTATACAGTAACCGCCATCGTTTAATGATGACTAAGCGGGCAGTGGAAAGCCAAATGTTTAGCGACGGCCTTTTTAGTTTTTCTGTTTATTTAGCCAAAGCCGACGATGTCTCCGTGCGTAAACAGATAGTGCGCCAAGGCCGACGGACGCTGCACAGTGTTATCAATGGCAACGCCGAAATTACAGTGGTGGGGGACATTCCACCGGAGACCGCTAAACGGATTGCTGATTCGGTTCGTATTAATCGCATGCCAACATCACAGACAGAGTAAAAGGTTGCACCATGATTAAAGCACTGGCGGAGGTAACAGGGTACCAAGACGGCTGGCTGTCCCTTGCCTGTCAGCAGCAAACCAGCTGTGGCAGCTGCAAATCGCAAAGCCAGTGTGGCACTGGCATTGTGTCCAAGGCCCTACCCGGAAAAGTGAACCATGTCAGCGTTCGTTCGCCAGAACCGCTGCCGACAGGAACTCTCGTTGAAATTGGCCTCGGTGAAGCCACCTTGGTACGCTCGGCGCTCGTGGTTTATATGGTGCCATTAATGATGATGTTCGTGGGCGCCTTACTGGGACAATTTTTCTTTGCCGCGTTGGCAGGCAGCGGTGAAGGAGGTGTTATCGCACTGAGTCTAGGCTTCGGTGCCCTTGGGGTCGGTATCGCACGACGTTTAGCGAGATATGTCGGGAGTGCCGAACAGCAGCAACCTGAGCTTCTGCGTATCATGGGAGAGCCAATTTCCGAGTTGGCAGTGATAAATACCAGACACCASGATAGCGACTAGCCACTATTTTCGGTAGAATCCAGCCCAATTGATCTTAGGATCCCATTCTTATTGATAACGAGTAAGTCACACCCACTTATGAAGCATATTCGTAACTTTTCGATCATCGCCCATATTGACCACGGTAAGTCGACGCTTTCTGATCGACTCATTCACGTATGCGGCGGCCTTACTGACCGGGAAATGGCAGAGCAGGTCCTTGACTCCATGGATCTGGAACGTGAACGCGGTATCACCATCAAAGCACAAAGTGTGACACTGAACTATAAAGCCAAAGACGGCAATGAGTATCAGTTGAACTTCATCGATACGCCAGGACACGTCGACTTCTCTTATGAGGTGTCGCGCTCACTGAAGGCATGTGAAGGTGCTTTGCTGGTGGTGGATGCAGGACAAGGGGTTGAAGCACAGACGCTCGCCAACTGCTACACCGCAATGGATATGGACCTTGAAGTGGTCCCTGTCCTGAACAAAATCGATTTACCGGCCGCCGATCCAGACCGTGTGGCGCAAGAAATCGAAGATATTGTTGGTATTGAAGCCATTGAAGCCACGCGTTGTTCAGCCAAAACAGGGGTTGGAGTCGATGACGTACTCGAAGATATTGTTCGCCTTATTCCACCGCCAGAAGGTAACCCCGACGCCCCCACTCAAGCGTTGATTATCGACTCTTGGTTCGATAAATACCTTGGCGTCGTCTCGTTAGTGCGCATTCGTGAAGGCTCGCTCAAAAAAGGCGACAAAGTGAAAATCATGAGCACGGGCCAAGAATGGAACGTGGACAGCATTGGCATTTTCACGCCCAAGCGTAAAGAGCTTAATGGTTTGCAAACCGGTGAAGTAGGCTGGGTGATCTGTGGGATCAAAGATATCCTCGGCGCACCCGTGGGCGACACCATCACCCATGCCAAAAACGGCTGCGAAAAACGGATTGAAGGGTTCCAAAAAGTTAAGCCTCAGGTGTACGCGGGCTTATTCCCGATTTCATCCGATGATTATGAAAACTTCCGTGATGCCTTGGATAAGTTAAGCCTCAATGATGCGTCGCTTTTCTTTGAGCCAGAGAGCTCTGCGGCGCTTGGCTTCGGTTTCCGTTGTGGTTTCCTTGGCATGCTGCACATGGAGATTATTCAAGAGCGCCTGGAACGAGAATACGACCTTGAGCTGATCACCACAGCCCCCACGGTTGTTTACGAAGTCACGCAAAACGATGGTGAAGTCATCTATGTAGACAGCCCAGCCAAGCTGCCCCCAGTGAATGACATTCAAGCCATTGGTGAGCCTATCGCGCGTTGTAATATCTTGGTGCCCAATGAATTCGTCGGCAATGTGATCTCCTTGTGTGTTGAGAAGCGTGGTGCCCAAGTGGATATGGTTTATCACGGCAATCAAGTTGCGCTGACCTATGACATACCGATGGCGGAAGTCGTGTTGGACTTTTTCGACCGTATTAAGTCAACATCGCGCGGTTATGCCTCGTTAGATTATAACTTCGAACGTTACGATGTGTCTGACATGGTACGGGTGGATATCTTACTGAATGGCGAGCGTGTCGATGCACTGGCGATTATTACGCACCGTGCTCATGCGCAACCGCGTGGTCGCGAGCTAGTGGAAAAAATGAAAGAGTTTATTCCGCGTCAGCAGTTTGATATCGCCATCCAAGCCTCGATTGGCAATCACATTATCGCCCGTTCAACCGTCAAGCAGTTGCGTAAAAACGTCACGGCAAAATGTTACGGCGGTGATGTGAGTCGTAAGAAAAAACTATTGCAAAAACAAAAAGAAGGTAAGAAGCGCATGAAGCAGGTCGGTAATGTCGAGCTGCCGCAAGAAGCTTTCTTGGCCATTTTGCATGTGGGCAAAGATAAATAACAACGGATTCCATGATGGCCAATACGTTTTCTTTAATTTTAGTGCTGGTGACCTTGGTCACCGGCCTGGTTTGGGCGTTAGATAAATACCGCTGGGCGCCGCGTCGCCGCCAGGCTGCAGGCAAAGCACTGAAGGTCGCACAGACTGATTTGGATGCCGAACAAGTCGCGAAAGTGATGCCACAACCGAGTTGGGTTGAGAATATGGCGTCTATTTTCCCGGTGATCGCGGTGGTTTTAGTGTTGCGATCATTCATTTATGAGCCTTTCCAAATTCCGTCCGGTTCGATGATGCCAACCTTATTGGTTGGCGATTTTATTTTGGTGGAAAAATTTGCCTATGGGCTGCGTGATCCGGCTTTTCACACTGAACTGGTTGATACTGGCAAACCTGAGCGCGGTGACATTGTGGTGTTTAAATATCCGCCGCAGCCGAATATTGACTACATCAAGCGTACGGTGGGGCTACCCGGCGATACCATTGTGTATGAAGATAAGCGCTTGTGTATTCAGCCTAAAGGCGAAGCGCAGTGCCAGCCTGTCGCGATAGATAACATTCAGCCTAGTGAATTTGCACAAGGTGGTGTGAATCTGGTGCAAGCGCAAGAGCAGCTGGGTGAGCAAGCGCATCAGATCCTTGTCCATCCGAATAAGCGCGATCGAATCAGTGCCTATCAGCCACGTCCGGGCGTCAATCGTTGGGTGGTGCCGGAAGGGCATTACTTTATGATGGGTGATAACCGCGATAACAGTGCGGATAGCCGCTTTTGGGGCTTTGTGCCTGAGCGCAACTTAGTCGGCAAAGCGGTGGCTATTTGGGTCAGCTTCGAATTCGAGCGCAACAGTGACAGCTGGCTACCATCGTGGATACCGACAGGGATACGCTTTAACCGTATTGGTGGAATTGATTAATTCTGGACTATGATGACAAAACTAACAGATAAATTGCAGCGAGAGATCGGCTATCAGTTCAGCAGTGCTGCATTGCTTGAACTGGCGTTGACGCACCGTAGTGCCAATGGCACACATAATGAGCGTCTCGAATTTTTGGGTGACTCAATTCTTAGCTTCGTGATTGCCGAGGATCTTTAYCATCGCTTTCCGAAAGTGGATGAAGGGGATATGAGTCGGATGCGCGCGACCTTAGTGCGCGGTAATACACTAGCCGAAATTGGGCGGGAGTTTTCTCTGGGCGAAGTCATGCGCCTTGGCCCAGGAGAACTTAAAAGTGGCGGTTTTCGCCGCGATTCGATTTTGGCTGACGCTGTAGAAGCATTGATTGGCGCCATCTTTTTAGACAGTGATATCAACCGGGTACGAGATATTATCTTGCAATGGTATCAGCAGCGACTCGAAACCATTGAACCGGGTGTCAGCCAAAAAGATCCGAAAACCCGTTTGCAAGAGCTCTTGCAGGGAAAACGTAAACCGTTACCGTCTTATACGGTGATGAAAGTGAAGGGTGAAGCACACAACCAAGAGTTTACGGTAGAGTGCCAGATATCAGGACTGGAGCGTTCTGTGATTGGAAAAGGCAGTAGTCGTCGCAAGGCAGAGCAAGCGGCTGCAGAACTCGCACTACAGAAGTTGACATAATGACTGACACACAGCGCTGCGGCTTTATTGCCATTGTTGGCCGCCCGAACGTAGGAAAATCAACATTGCTGAACCGCTTGGTAGGGCAAAAGTTGTCGATTACCTCGCGTAAACCCCAAACCACGCGTCACCGAATCATGGGCGTGGATACCCGGGATAACTACCAGGCGGTGTATGTCGATACGCCTGGGCTACACATTGAAGAAAAGCGCGCCATTAACCGTCTTATGAATCGGGCTGCAAACAGCTCGTTAACCGACGTTGAATTAGTATTGTTTCTCGTGGATGGTACACATTGGACCAATGACGATGAAATGGTGCTTAATAAGCTAGCGCGTTCAGAGTTGCCGACGGTTTTGTTGGTCAACAAAGTGGATAACGTTAAAGAGAAGACGGAGCTGTTTCCGCATCTACAAGCGTTGTCAGAGAAGATGTCGTTTGTCGACGTGATCCCGGTTTCAGCGAAAAACGGGACCAATATTGATGTGGTCGAGCAGCGTGTTCGTGATGCGTTGCCGGCGTCTGAATTCTACTTCCCTGAAGAATATGTTACCGACCGCTCTCAGCGTTTTATGGCCTCAGAAATTATCCGTGAAAAGCTGATGCGTTTTACCGGTGAAGAGCTGCCTTATTCAGTGACGGTTGAAATTGAACGTTTTGACTACAACCCTGAAACCGATGGCTTTCATATTAATGGTTTGATTTTAGTTGAGCGTACCGGCCAGAAGAAAATGGTCATTGGTAAAGGCGGCGAAAAGATCAAACGCATTGGCCGTGAGGCACGCTTAGACATGGAAGATCTCTTCGAACGTAAGGTCTATCTTGAGCTTTGGGTGAAAGTGAAATCCGGCTGGGCTGATGACGAACGCGCGTTGCGCAGTTTAGGCTATATCGACGATCTTTAATTGGCCCGAACATCGGGTCCATGCACTCAGGAGAGGGTGAGTGGACGGCTTTCAACGTGGTTTTGTGCTGCATTCTCGCCCCTATAGTGAATCGAGTCTGCTCTTAGATGTGTTCTCTGAGTTCGAGGGGCGTATCACGCTTCTCGCCAAGGGAGCACGTCGTCCCCGTTCGGCCATAAGAGGCGCACTGCAGCCTTTTACTCCCTTGCTGCTCAAGTGGGGGGGACGCGGTGAATTACGTACATTGCGCAGTGCTGAGGCCACAGGCCTCGCGCTGCCTTTATCAGGCAATGCTCTGTATTCCGGCTTTTACCTCAATGAGTTAGTTATGCGTGTGCTTGAGCCTCATACGCCTTACCCAGCGTTATTTTTCGATTATGTCACCGCCTTAACCCAGCTTGCCCGCTATCACAACCCAGAGCCTGCATTACGCTGCTTTGAGCTTGCGCTGTTAGAAGCACTAGGCTATGGCGTTGATTTTCTTCATTGTGCTGGTAGCGGCGACCCGATCAACGATACTATGACGTATCTATATCGTGAGCAGCAAGGCTTTGTCGCGTCGATCATGAAAAGCCAACATCGGCAATTTACTGGCGCTGATCTACGAGCGTTGGCGACACGACATTTTGAAACGGTGGCACAGCTGCGCGCCGCCAAGCGTTTTACACGTATGGCGCTCAAACCTTATCTTGGTCCTAAGCCGCTAAAAAGCAGAGAATTGTTTAGAAGGAAATAATCATGGATAAAATTTACCTCGGTGTGAACATTGATCACGTTGCGACGATACGTAATGCACGTGGTACCGCGTATCCGGATCCGGTTCATGCGGCGGAGTTAGCTGAGCGTGCTGGAGCGGCAGGGATCACCGTGCATCTTCGTGAAGATCGTCGCCACATCACTGATCGCGATGTCCGTTTACTCAAAGAAACGCTACAAACGCGTATGAATCTGGAAATGGCGGTGACCGATGAAATGGTTGAGATTGCGCTCGAGATTCAACCTGAATTTGTTTGTTTGGTCCCGGAAAAACGTGAAGAGCTCACCACCGAAGGGGGCTTGGATGTCGCGGGCCAGCTGGATAAAGTGAAAGCGGCAACCCAGCGTCTAAGCGAAGCTGGGATTAAGGTTTCCCTTTTTATTGATGCTGATCGCAATCAAATTGAAGCGGCTCACCAATGTGGTGCGCCCTTTATTGAGCTGCATACGGGCCACTACGCGGATGCAACCAATGACAACGATCGTCAATCGGAGCTTAAAAAGATCTCCGCAGCGGCAAGCTCTGCTGTCGATTTGGGGATCAAAGTGAATGCGGGCCATGGCCTGACGTATCATAACGTCACTCCCATCGCGGCGATGCCTGAAATGCATGAGCTGAATATTGGTCATGCAATCATAGGTCGTGCAATGTTTGATGGCTTGCAAAAAGCGGTGGCGGATATGAAAGCGATTATGGAAGCGGCGCGTCGCTAAATGGCCATTGTTGGAATTGGTACAGACATTGTTGAGATTGCGCGTGTTGAAAAAGCGTTTGCACGCCAATCGCGCTTTGCCGATCGGATCCTAACCGATAGTGAGCGGGACCATATGGCAACACATCATGCGCCTGCTCGTTACTTGGCCAAGCGCTTTGCTGCGAAAGAAGCCGCGGCGAAAGCGCTAGGAACCGGGATTGCCGACGGTGTCACGTTTCATGATTTTACCATTACGAATCAGACTTCCGGCCAGCCAGCCCTAAGCCTTTCTGGCCGTGCTGCCCAATTGGCACGCGAGCGTGGCGTTGCGCACTGTTGGCTGACCTTATCGGATGAAAAGGCCTACGCGGTCGCGTATGTTATCTTAGAAACGGGTTAACAGCCCTGCGCGTTATCGAGATATTGCGGTGCCAGTTGCTCAATATGTGCAATCTCATCTTGGAGCTCTAACAGCTCAGGTTCGACAGCTGCGATATCTGCCCCGGCTTTTAATTGCGTTTCTAACTCGTGACACAGGCTTTTCAGTTGAGGCACACCGCTATAAGCACAGCTACCGTGGAGCTTGTGGATGGCTTGCCATAAGCTATCGGTCTCTGACTCTCCCGCCAACGCACTAGCGACCACCTTCTTCACTGACGTAAAAGAGGCGAGTAACATTTCTAGCATTTCTTTGGCGAGATCGGCCTTGCCTGCTGCTTGGTTGAGCGCCCGCTGCCAATCCAGATGACGCGCACTGTGATCCTGGTTAGCCGAATAAGTGGGTAACGGTGCGGCTTGATGAGGTGCTACCGTGTCATCAAAATGCAGCCAACGACTCAGGGTGCTTTCTAACATGGCCTCTTCAATGGGTTTGGTGAGGTAATCGTCCATCCCGGCATCAATAAGGCGCTCACGCTCACCAGGCATCGCATGAGCGGTTACCGCTACAATCGGCGTTTGCTGGTTGAGTCCCGCTTTACGGATTTCTTGGCTAGCGGTGACACCGTCCATTTCAGGCATTTGAATATCCATCAAAATGATATCAAAGGCGTATTGGTGTGCCAGTGACAGGGCTTTGACGCCATCATCTGCGGTCACGACTTTCTCTACCCGCTCAGCCAACAAGGCCGTGATCAGTTTCAAGTTCGCGGGATTATCATCGACAGTCATCACGGTGTAGGGCGCTTTTTGCGTGGTGTTAGGTTGAGGTAGCGGCAAAGGCGCCGGCTCGGGTGAACCAAGCAGTGTTTCCAATAGTTTACGCTGCGGGATCGGCTTGGCGACACACGCTCGTACACCGGCTTTCAAAAGATGCTCGGATGCTTCGAGTTCGGTGGTGGGTAAGCAAACCACCACTGACTGCGCTTGCTGCTCACAGAGACTGACTGCATCTTGCATCTCACTGAGCGCAGGCATGCTCCCAGCATCAAAACAAAGGAGAGCAAAATGATACTGACGGTCAGTGAGCACATGGGTGCCGGACGCGGTATCAACGTTTAGGCCCACCTGGCTCAGTCGTTTGCGCAAAATCTCTCTGGTACGCGCATTGGGCTCCACAATCAGAATATCGCGCCCGACCAAAGGCTCGATGTCGAGTGGCTGCGATACCGGTAAATCAGTTTGTGTCAGCTGCAGCGTAAACCAGAATGATGAACCTTGGTGAAGGCGACTGGTAAAGCCAATATCGCCGCCCATTTGTTGGACTAATTTTTGCGTGATCACAAGCCCGAGCCCAGTACCGCCATAACGGCGCGAGATACTGGCATCTGCCTGTCTAAACGCTTGGAAAAGCTGCGCTTGTTGACGTTCAGAGATCCCAATGCCGGTGTCTTTGACCATCAAYTGCAGTTCGACGGTTTCATCGTGTAGCTGTTTAAGATCGACACTGACATCAATATTACCTCGCTCGGTAAATTTCGCCGCGTTGCCAATCAAATTGATTAAAACTTGTTGGATACGAAGCGGATCGCCAACCGCTCCCGCAGGAATCCGAGCATCGGTGCGCAGGGTTAGCTCTAGCCCTTTCTCATGCGCCATAGGCGCGAGTAGGCGCATCACTTCGTCGAGCATCTCTTGCACGTCGAACGGAATGTTTTCTAACAGCAACTTACCCGCTTCCAGCTTAGAGAAATCTAAGATGTCATTGATGATCGTCAGCAGGTTATTGGCGGATTTTTCAATGGTGAGAAGGTAATCTCGTTGACTACTACTGAGCTCGGTTTTTAGCATTTGTCGCGTAAAGCCAATCACCCCGTTGAGCGGTGTACGCAGCTCATGGGACATATTGGCGAGAAACTCGGATTTAACCCGTGCCGCTTCTTGCGCGTTTTTCTTGGCAATGTCTAACTCAACGTTTTGGATCTCGAGCTGCTCTAAGGTTTCGCGTAGATCACTGGTCGCCTGATCAATACTTTGTTGCATTTCCAAATGGTATTCGGACAATGAGATTGCCATTGCATTGATGCCATTTTTTAAGGTATCCAGCTCGCCGAGCAGCTCACCTTCAATCCGCACGTCAAGATGGCCTCGTCGAATTCTATCGACCAAGGTCACCATGTTGCCGATTGGATGAGTCACATCGGCAATCAAACGGTAAGCGAAAAAGCAGGAGAGAATCCCGCCCAGCGCGACCATAACCAGCGCTGTGATCATTTCCTGGTACTGTTTCAACCGTACTGAGCTAAGGTCCAACTCCATCGCAATATACCCCAAAGGGCGCTCGACATTGAGTCCGGGGGTAAAGCGTCCAATTTCTAAAATCGGTGCACGCAAAATCAAGGTATCTTGCTGTTGGCTAACCTGTAATTGTGTGGGAATAGGTTGGCCACTATCGACGGAGAGCATGGCTAAATTGCGGTGGTAATTCGAGGTCACAAACAGCTCGTTACGACGATCGAACACGGCAATACTTCGCACAAACTGAGAATGCTGGCGGTGAGCAAAGCCGATGAGCCGGCGCACGTTTTCACGACTATCATTTTTCAATCCCACTTCGCTGGCAATGGCGAGCGGTTCTATAATCGCAGAACCGGTTACCGTGAGTTGCTGCTCAAGGTCTTGATAGCGGGTGCTGGTGAAAAATGCACTGAGTAATAGCCCAACGATGAGTGTCGGTGCAATAGTGAGTACAGAAACACGAGTGCGGAGGCCATATTTGGTCATGCTAGATAAACTATGGGAAAATAATCACGACAATTAGCGCCAGTGTACATGATTCAATCACAAAATAGTCAGCGAACTATCACAACTCCCACTGGCAGGATCTCTTGACTGGCTTGGCAACAAGCTTTAAACACTGGAATACGACATGGCGCGCTTTTTTAAGCCCGAAAAAAATAAAAAGGTTGAGCAAAAGCATCAGCTGATAACCATTAAACGCTTAGACCATCATGGCGATGGCGTTGGCTTTTTGGATAAAAAACCGGTGTTTGTCCCAGGTACCTTGCCGGAAGAGCAAGCCTTGGTACAGCTGACCGAACAAAAGCGGCAATATGCGCGCGGCCAATTAATTAAACTCGATAGCCACGCCACACAACGTGTTGAGCCAGGGTGCCCGGTTTATCAGCAGTGCGGTGGTTGCAGCTTGCAGCATCTAAGCCATGAAGGGCAGGTTACGCATAAACAGCAAACGTTGAATGAGCTGATGCAAAAATTTGCTGGGGAAGAGGCAACACTCTCGGCACCTATTACAGATAGGCCATGGCAGTATCGGCGTCGTGCACGCATCAGTCTTCAGGTTGATAAAAAGGGGGCATTGGCAATGGGGTTTCGTGCTCGCCAACGCAGTGCGATTATCAATGTTAGCCATTGTCCGGTCCTGAGTGAGTCATTGAATACTTTGCTTGCGCACTTGCGTCCGTGTTTGGATGGCCTGCGTGGTCGACGTATTTTGGGTCATCTTGATCTGATTGAGGCTGACAACACCACGGTAGTGTCGTTGCGTACCACCAAGGTATTGCACAGTGATGACCGTCAAGCATTGTGCCACTGGGCAGAAACTCAAGGCTGCACCTTTTATCTTCATCAAGGCGATGGCGCACCTGAACGTCTTATCGGCGCCGCGCCAGATTACCAAGTGGCGGGATGTCGCCTTGCGTTTCAACCGAATGACTTTATTCAGGTCAACCCGACGGTCAATCAGGACATGGTGTCACAGGCACTGGATTGGCTAGCGCTAGAGAAAGATGATCGTGTCTTGGATCTCTTTTGTGGATTGGGTAACTTTAGTGTCCCCGCTGCCAAACTGGTTGGGCACGTTGTCGGGGTGGAAGGCGTGCAAGCCATGGTGAATCAGGCGGCAGATAATGCGAAGATAAATGGTTGTGATAACACCGGTTTTTATCAAGCTGATTTAAATAGCGACGCGTTAGAGGGAGAGTGGACCCATTTCGATTTTACCAAAATCTTACTCGATCCGGCACGCGCAGGGGCTGCGGGTGTTATAGACTTTGTGGCACAATCGAGGGCTTCACATATTGTTTATGTGTCCTGTAATCCTGCCACCCTGGCGCGCGATGCCCGCGTGCTGCTTGATAATGGTTATGCACTTGTCAAATTAGGGATGCTGGATATGTTTCCACAAACAGGACACATGGAATCGATGGCCTTGTTTAAGCCGGTGACGAACAAGCGGGCATAAGCGTTTAGTGGCTTGTCGTTATCGACATGCCTCTCTTGTCAGTAAGAGAGTTAAGGATAGGAACAGTTATGGTTGCGGTACGAGAAGCCCACCTACACGAAGATGAAACATTTGAGCTTAACACCTGGGTTAAGCGACTCGGGCAAGACGCATCGACGACACAAGCCTTGTTAGACGGCTACCAATATTGTCGAGCATTGAGTGACGATGAATCAGCACTCAGCCAGCCTTTGTGGCGAGGCCGAGAGATGATCGAAATCCTCGTGACACTAAGCATGGATGCCGACACCTTGCTGGCCGCGCTATTATTTCCGATGGTCGACGCCGAACTGGTCACCCTGGAGACACTGGCGGACGACTATTCGATGTCGATAGTCAACCTGATTCGCGGTGTGCAGCAGACCGCTGCGATTCGGCATTTAAATACCCAAGCCGACGATGAGGCCACGTCCTCGCAAGTTGATAATGTGCGCCGTATGTTGCTCTCTATGGTGGAAGACTTTCGTTGCGTGGTGATTAAACTCGCCGAGCGTATTTGCCATTTACGTGAAGCGAAAGATGCGCCAGAGTCTGTGCGTCAGCAAGCAGCGAAAGAGAGCGCTAACATTTATGCGCCTTTGGCTAACCGATTGGGAATTGGTCAGCTAAAGTGGGAGCTTGAAGATTACGCGTTCCGTTACCAACATGCGCAAACCTATAAACAAATCGCCAAGCAGCTGGCCGAGCGACGCATTGACCGTGAAAACTATATCAGTGCCTTTGTCGAAGGGCTCCAGCAGGAAATGGAAGCGTCGCATATTAATGCACAGGTATATGGACGCCCGAAGCATATTTATAGTATCTGGCGCAAAATGCAGAAGAAAAACCTGGAGTTTGATGAGTTGTTTGATGTGCGCGCTGTGCGCATCATTGCGGATCAACTTCAGGATTGTTACGCCGCATTAGGTGCCGTCCATACCCAGTTCCGTCATCTGCCCAAAGAATTCGATGATTATGTTGCCAACCCCAAGCCGAACGGTTATCAGTCAATTCACACTGTGGTGTTGGGGCCGGAAGGCAAGCCCGTTGAGATTCAAATTCGCACCAAACAAATGCACGATGATGCAGAGCTAGGTGTAGCGGCCCATTGGAAATATAAAGAAGGCTCAGCCAGTGGCCGCAGTGGCTACGATGAAAAAATCACCTGGCTGCGTAAGCTATTGGCATGGCAAGAAGAAATGTCTGATTCGGGCGAAATGCTTGATGAGTTGCGTAGCCAAGTGTTCGACGATCGGGTGTATGCGTTCACCCCGCGCGGCGATGTCGTCGACTTACCTATAGGGGCAACGCCACTTGATTTTGCCTACCACATCCATTCAGAAGTGGGTCATCGTTGCATTGGTGCCAAAGTAGAAGGGCGAATTGTTCNGGCTGATTCGGGCGAAATGCTTGATGAGTTGCGTAGCCAAGTGTTCGACGATCGGGTGTATGCGTTCACCCCGCGCGGCGATGTCGTCGACTTACCTATAGGGGCAATGCCACTTGATTTTGCCTACCACATCCATTCAGAAGTGGGTCATCGTTGCATTGGTGCCAAAGTAGAAGGGCGAATTGTTCCGTTCACCTATCACCTACAAATGGGCGACCAGGTTGAAATCATCACGCAAAAAGAGCCTAACCCGTCGCGAGATTGGCTCAATCCCAGCCATGGATTTGTTAACTCAAGTCGTGCGCGCGCCAAAATAAATGCTTGGTTCCGCAAGCAAGACAAAGACAAGAACATTGCTGCCGGTAAAGAAATCTTGGATACCGAGCTACAAAAAATTGGCGGCATCAGTAAAGATGCCAATTTGGCGCTAAAACGCTTTAACGTTAACACGCTGGACGAGCTTTATGCCGGCGTGGGCAGTGGTGATTTGCGCATTAATCAGGTAGTGAACCATATTAATGGCCTGATTAATAAACCGAGCCTGGAAGAAGAAGAGCAGCAGTTGTTAGAAAAACTGCAGCAAAGCGAACAAAAACCGAGCACCGGCAAAGCCCASCGCGATGCCGTGGTTGTCGAAGGTGTTGATAACCTGATGACGCATCTCGCGCGCTGCTGCCAGCCGTTGCCGGGTGATGACATTAAAGGATTTGTTACCCAAGGGCGTGGTATTTCGGTCCATCGTGCAGATTGCGAGCAGCTCAATGAGCTTAGCCATCATGCACCGGAGCGGATTATCGCCACGGTGTGGGGGAAAGGCCATATTGGTCAATACCATGTACGCATTCGCCTTTCGGCAAACGAACGAACCGGGCTGGTCAAAGATATCAATAACGTGTTAAGCAATGAGAAAGCACGGGTAGCCGGGATGCAAAGCCGGGTTGATTATAAAAAGCAAATGTCGATCATGGACTTTGATCTCGAAATCTCTGATTTAGATACCTTAAGCCGCGTTGTAAACCGGCTTGAACAAGTGAAAGATGTGGTCGAAGCGAAACGCCTCCGCTAATACATTCGCCCTGTTTCGACAGGGCGTTTTTTTCATGAAGGAACCTTCTTATGGCGTCAATTGACAACTTACTGACGATCATGGCGACCTTACGCGACCCTAATCATGGTTGTGACTGGGACAAGGCACAAACCTTTGCCTCTATCGTGCCTCATACCTTAGAAGAGGCGTACGAAGTGGCTGACGCCATCGAGCGTGAAAACTGGTCGGACCTAAAAGATGAGTTGGGCGACCTTCTTTTTCAAATTGTGTTCTACAGTCAATTAGGGCGCGAACAACATCGATTTGATTTTGACGATGTCGTCAGTGCGGTGTGCGATAAGCTCACGCGTCGTCACCCTCACGTATTCGGTCCTAAAGATGCGGACGGGAAGCCATTAAGCTCGCCTGATTGGGAAGGTATTAAGGCGCAAGAGCGCGCAGAGAAAATGCCCTCAACCCAATCCTGCAGTCTATTAGATGGCGTGACTCAGGGGTTGCCCGCGTTAACTCGCGCCCACAAGCTACAAAAACGATGTGCAAGGGCAGGGTTTGATTGGCCAACCGTGGCGCCGGTTATCGCGAAAGTGCGAGAAGAGCTGGAAGAGGTCGAACATGAATTGGCACAGACACCGGTTGACGCAAGCCGTGTGGAAGACGAAGTTGGCGATCTTTTGTTTGCTGTCGTCAATGTCGCGCGCCACCTAGGCACGGATGCTGAGCAGGCGTTGCGCGCAGCCAATCAGAAATTTGAACGTCGCTTTCGTGGCGTTGAAAATCAATTACGTGATAATGGAAAAAATATTCAACAATGTCAGCTGGATGAACTAGAATCGGCGTGGCAAGCGGTTAAAAAAGACGAGTAAGGCAATATCCTGTAATTGGCATAATTGATTTGTGACAATTAAAAACACCAGGGTGTGTGGTAGCTTTCACATTGTGGGAGTCAGTGGGGTCTGGTATCATAATATCCCGTCCAGAACTTCATTTATTTCCTCTAAATCCAACTCTCAGGTTTAGCATGACGACGAACTACATTTTTGTTACGGGCGGTGTTGTATCCTCCCTCGGTAAGGGTATTGCTGCAGCCTCATTAGCAGCCATTCTTGAAGCGCGTGGCCTTAACGTCACCATCATGAAACTCGACCCTTATATTAACGTGGATCCAGGGACAATGAGCCCTACCCAGCACGGAGAAGTATTCGTCACGGAAGACGGCGCAGAGACCGACCTTGATCTCGGTCACTATGAGCGCTTCATTCGCACTAAAATGACCAAGCGTAATAACTTTACCTCTGGCCGTGTTTATGCGGATGTACTGCGCAAAGAGCGCCGTGGAGACTACCTGGGGGCGACCATTCAGGTGATCCCACATATTACCAACTCGATCAAAGATCGCATCGTCGCAGGCGGTGAAGGTCACGATATTGTGATCGTCGAGATCGGCGGAACGGTCGGTGATATTGAATCATTACCATTTTTGGAAGCGATTCGTCAGTTGACGGTAGACGTGGGCCGCGAACATGCCATGTTCATGCATCTGACATTAGTGCCTTACTTGGCTGCGGCAGGCGAAGTAAAAACCAAGCCGACCCAGCACTCAGTAAAAGAGCTTCTGTCGATTGGTATTCAGCCGGATGTGCTGGTATGCCGTAGTGAGCGTCCAATTCCTGCCAATGAACGCGCTAAGATTGCGCTGTTCTGTAATGTGGCGGAAAAAGCGGTGATCACCATGAAAGACGTCGACTCTATCTACAAGATCCCATCGTTGATCCGTTCGCAAGGGTTGGACGATTTGGTCTGCAAGCGCTTTGGCATTGAAGCCGTAGAAGCTGACTTGTCTGAATGGGAGCAAGTGAGCTACGAAGAAGCCAACCCAATGGGTGAAGTCACCATTGGTATGGTCGGTAAGTACATTGAATTGCCGGATGCGTACAAGTCCGTCAATGAAGCGTTAAAACATGGTGGGTTGAAAAATCGCCTGACCGTCAACATCAAGTACGTGGATTCACAAGATCTTGAAACCCGCGGCAGTGAAATGCTGAAGGACTTGGACGCGATTCTCGTCCCTGGTGGATTTGGTGACCGCGGCATTGAAGGTAAGATCCTTGCGGCACAATATGCACGTGAAAACAATGTGCCGTATCTTGGTATTTGTCTTGGTATGCAGGTGGCGTTGATTGAATACGCACGTAATGTCGCCGGCATGGAAGGCGCTAACTCGACTGAGTTTAGCCAAGCAAGCCCTTATCCTGTCGTTGGCCTGATCACTGAGTGGGTCGATGAAGAAGGCAAAGTGGAAGAGCGTAGCGAGACGTCAGATCTTGGTGGCACCATGCGCCTAGGCGCGCAGCTTTGCCACTTAGCTGAAGGTTCGAAAGCGCATCAGCTCTACGGCAATACCCAAATCCATGAGCGCCATCGCCACCGTTATGAAGTGAATAATCTGCTACGTCCTAAGCTAGAAAAAGCAGGATTGTCAGTTTCTGGTCTTTCTGCCGATAAAAAGCTGGTAGAGATCATTGAAAACCCAGCACATCCTTGGTTCGTGGCGTGCCAGTTCCACCCGGAATTCACTTCAACGCCGCGTGATGGCCATCCACTGTTTGCTGGATTTGTTGCTGCGGCAGGCAAAAAACAGCGCGGTGAGCTATAAACGACATTCGAGCGGTAGCCCAGAAGGCGGCCGCTCATTATTTTTAAAAACAATGACAGACGAGAGGAATCACAATGTCTAAGATCGTTAAAGTTCTAGGTCGTGAAATTATTGATTCACGCGGTAACCCTACCGTTGAAGCGGAAGTTCACCTAGAAGGTGGTTTCGTTGGTATGGCAGCAGCTCCTTCTGGTGCATCTACGGGTTCTCGCGAAGCACTAGAACTGCGTGACGGTGATAAGTCACGTTTCATGGGTAAAGGCGTACTGAAAGCGATTGAAGCTGTGAATGGCCCAATCGCAGAAGCATTGCTGGGTAAAGACGCTAAAGCGCAAGCGGATATCGACCAAGTGATGATCGATCTCGACGGTACCGAGAACAAATCTCAGTTCGGTGCTAACGCTATCCTCGCGGTTTCTTTGGCGAACGCCAAAGCGGCAGCAGCGGCAAAAGGCATGCCTTTGTTCGAGCATATCGCTGAGCTAAACGGTACTGCAGGTCAGTTCTCTATGCCTCTGCCAATGATGAATATCCTGAATGGTGGTGAGCACGCGGATAACAACGTTGATATCCAAGAGTTCATGATCCAGCCAGTCGGTGCTAAGACGCTAAAAGAAGCGCTGCGTATCGGTGCAGAAGTATTCCACAACCTTGCCAAAGTACTGAAAGCCAAAGGCCTAAGCACTGCTGTTGGTGACGAAGGTGGTTTTGCGCCTAACCTAGAGTCAAACGCAGCAGCACTCGCTGCGATTAAAGAAGCGGTTGAGCAAGCAGGCTACGAGCTGGGTAAAGACATTACTTTAGCAATGGACTGTGCAGCGTCTGAGTTCTATGACAAAGAGCAAGGCATCTACAACATGAAAGGTGAAGGTAAAACCTTCTCTTCAGAAGAGTTTAACCACTATCTTGCTAAGCTGGCTGAAGAGTACCCAATCGTGTCTATCGAAGACGGCCTCGACGAGTCTGATTGGGACGGCTTTAAGCACCAAACCGAACTGCTGGGTGACAAGCTTCAGCTGGTCGGTGATGACCTGTTCGTAACTAACACTAAGATCCTGAAAGAAGGCATCGACAAAGGTGTGGCGAACTCTATCTTGATCAAATTCAACCAGATCGGTTCGTTGACTGAGACGCTGGCTGCAATCAAGATGGCGAAAGACGCTGGTTACACGGCGGTTATCTCTCACCGTTCAGGCGAAACTGAAGACGCAACCATCGCTGACTTAGCGGTGGGTACTGCAGCAGGCCAAATCAAAACCGGTTCGATGAGCCGTTCAGATCGCGTTGCTAAGTACAACCAGCTTATCCGCATCGAAGATGCGCTGGGTGAAAAAGCACCGTTTAACGGTCTAAAAGAAGTGAAAGGCCAATAATCGGCACTTAGACACTTTTATTAGAAAAGCCGCGCCGTTTAACGGCGCGGCTTTTTTTCGTTTAGGAAAACCATGACACCAGCGACCTGATCCGCTAGCCTATGCGACTAGAATTCTATTGTGCAAATACGTCGAGCCGATATAGGAAGGAGTAAGGTATGAGGCTGCTATCGGTTGCGCTGTTTCTCACGCTTGTTTGGCTACAATACGATTTATGGTTAGGCAAAAATGGCGTGACAGATTACTGGCAAATTGAAGCCAATGTCGCCGTGCAGCAGCAGGCCAATCAAAAACTCGTGACGCGTAATCAACAAATGTACGCGGAGATTGCGGATTTAAAACGCGGTCAAGAAGCGATTGAAGAGCGCGCACGTAACGAGCTTGGCATGATCAAACCCGACGAAACATTTTTCCGATTGGTCGATACAAGACAATAACCGATTACCGCCTGCAGGCGGTACTAACAAAGAAGATAACTTGTGGTCGAACAAACCTCTTTGCAGCCTGGCGCTTTGCGGTCGGGTATCAGTGCCGTGGTCCCTGCCGCCGGGGTGGGACGGCGAATGCAGGCTCACTGTCCTAAACAATACCTTACTTTAGCAGGCAAAACGCTGCTTCAACATACCGTTGAGCGCTTGCTGGCACACCCTGCGATTAGTTCGGTGGTGATTGCGATTAGCGCTAACGACGGTTACTTTGTGCAAACTGGCCTTGGTGAGCATGCCGATGTGCAGGTTGTGACCGGGGGGCTAACTCGCGCAACCTCTGTACAAGCTGGATTAGCAGCGGTGACAACTCAGTGGGTCATGGTGCATGATGCGGCACGACCGTGTGTGACGCATGCAGACATTGATGCGCTGATCGCGCACGCGCAATCTCATCAAGACGGAGCCTTATTGGCGGCGCCAGTGAGAGACACGATGAAGCGCGCGAATGACGATGGACAAGTGGCACATACGGTTGAGCGCGAAGCGCTTTGGCATGCCCTGACGCCACAAATGTTTTTAACTCAAACACTAAAACGCGCACTGGAAATAGCCGGTGATCAGGTCACCGATGAAGCTTCCGCGATTGAAGCGATCGGCGGACATCCGATTTTGGTGCCTGCGAGTGCTAGCAATATTAAGGTCACCCATCCAGAGGATCAGTGGCTTGCAGCGTTTTACCTTTCACAACAAGAAGGCCAAGCATGATGCGAATTGGACACGGCTTTGACGTGCATAAATTTGGGGGCGATGGCCCGGTTATTATCGGTGGGGTGGCAGTGCCTTATGAGCAAGGACTGATCGCGCATTCAGACGGTGATGTTGCCCTCCATGCGTTATGTGATGCTTTACTGGGCGCGATTGCCGCCGGCGATATTGGCCAGCATTATCCAGATACCTGTGAAGAATGGGCTGGGGCCGATAGCCGGATGTTACTGCGAGACGTTTACACCAAAGTACGAGCGAAAGGCTATCAGCTCGGGAATGCGGATATCACCATTATTGCCCAAGCACCTAAAATGGGCCCGCATATTCAAGCGATGCGCGCGGCGATCGCAAAAGACTTGTGCGTGGAAACGGGCGCGGTCAACGTCAAAGCGACGACGTCAGAGCGTCTTGGTTTTACTGGCCGTAAAGAAGGCATCGCGTGCGAAGCCGTTGTCTTATTGAATAAAGAGGCTCTATGACAGACTTACTGGCACCTTTAGCGTACTTACATGGTCAGCCGACACAGTCCGGGACCTTAAAAGCCTCTCCAGACGATTTTATTGTCTCAGAATCCCTCGGTTTTACGCCATCTGGTCAAGGCGAGCACTTTTTAGTCCGAATTAAAAAGCGGGGTGAAAACACGCAATACGTGGCTAACGAGCTGGCAAAAGCCTGTGGTGTTACCTCGCGCCAAGTCAGCTGGGCCGGTTTAAAAGATCGCCATGCGGTAACAGAGCAATGGTTCAGCGTTCACCTGCCAGGAAAAGATGATCCGGATTTAGCGGCGTTTGTCGAGACCCATCCGGGTGTTGTCAGTATCGAGGGCACCGCACGGCATCAACATAAACTACGTCCGGGTGATTTGATTGGTAATCAGTTTACGCTCTGTATTCGTCAGCTTACCGATCCGCAAGCATTGCTCCCTCGTCTTGAAGCCATTGCTAAAGAGGGCGTCCCTAATTATTTTGGCGCTCAGCGATTTGGTCGCGAGGGCAACAATGTGGCGATAGCTCGTGCTTGGGGGCGTGGAGAGCGCAAAGTCCGGGATAAGAGTAAACGTAGTTTTTATCTCTCAGCTGCGCGTGCGTTGTTGTTTAATCAAGTGGTTTCTGCGCGATTAAAGGCTGGCTTGTTTGACCAGACACTGGCTGGTGATTTATGTATGGACGAGCAAAAACAAACGTATACGGTCGAGGCCGGTCTTCAAAAGCCAACCATTACTGCACCGATGACGGGTGATAATGCTTTACCGACCACCGCTGACGCCGAGCAGTTTGAGTTAAATGTGGTAGAACAAGAGCCAGATTTATTGGCGGTGATTCGCGATAATCGCATGCGTCATGACCGTCGCCTAATACGTTTACTGCCTCAGGCCATGACGTGGTCGCACGATACTGATACCTTGACCGTCAGTTTCTTTTTACCTGCGGGGGCATTTGCGACAGCAGTGATGAGAGAAGTTGTGATTGCAAATGAACAAGGAGAGCGTGATGCGCATATTGATTAGTAACGATGACGGCTACCATGCGCAAGGGATCCAAACATTGACCGAGGTGTTATCGAGTATTGCTGATGTCGTAGTCGCCGCGCCGGATCGTAACTGCTCAGGGGCCTCCAACTCGTTAACGTTGGAAAATCCATTACGGGTACGTGAACTGGGTCCCCAACGTTATGCGGTTCAAGGCACCCCGACGGATTCGGTCCATTTAGCCCTGCGGGAGCTGTTGCCGTGGGAGCCCGATTTTGTGATTACAGGGATCAATCATGGGGCGAATTTGGGTGATGACGTACTGTACTCGGGGACGGTCGCTGCGGCAACAGAAGGCTTTTTCCTCGGCGCGCCAGCAATCGCAGTCTCACTTTGTGGTCATCAACACTTTGACACTGCGGCACATGTGGTTAAACAGTTTTTAGCGAAAAACCAGCGTCATGAGGCGCCGAACCATCGTTTGATCAATATTAATGTGCCGGATGTGCCTCTTGACCGTCTTGCGGGTTGGAAAGTGACCCGTCTTGGCGCCCGCCACCACGCAGAAGATGTGATAAAACAAGGCGATCCGCGAGGTAAACCGATATACTGGATTGGCGCGCCGGGTAAAACACAAGACGCAGGACCAGGAACCGACTTCCACGCGATTTCTGAGCAGTTTGTCTCTATCACACNCGCTCATGATACGCTAGGTGTGTTTTCGCAATGGCTGACTGAGTAGTCCCCTCGCGTGCCATACTGGGCTAGCCGCAATGAGGCGGCAGCCTTATTTATCGATTCAAACTCAGTGATAAAGGAAGCAGACGTTGAGTCAAGCGCAATCACTTATTCAATTTTTGCAACAACAAGGTGTGACAAACACTGACGTTTTAGATGCCATGCAAGCCGTGCCCAGACATTTATTTGTCTCTGAAGCCATGACCCACCAGGCCTACGGAAACAATGCGTTACCGATTGGTTGGGGACAAACCATTTCACAACCTTATATTGTGGCTAAGATGACATCGCTACTCAATTTGCAACGAGATAGTCGCATTTTGGAAATTGGCACTGGGTCCGGTTATCAAACCGCCATCCTCGCGAACTTGGTCGATCATGTTTATTCTGTCGAACGGATTAAACAATTACAAATGCTGGCCAAACGGCGCCTTAAACAGCTGGATATTTATAACGTTTCCACCAAGCATGGAGATGGTTGGCAAGGTTGGCCGAGTAAAGGACCGTATGATGCTATTATGGTCACCGCGGCAGCCGCCAACATTCCGGAGGCTTTGTGTGAACAACTTAATGATGGCGGTGTGATGTTGATTCCCATTGGTGATGCTGAGCAAACGCTGATGAAAGTCACGCGTGACGGAACGAGATTCGACACCGAGATGGTTGAATCGGTTAAATTTGTTCCCCTTGTTGCGGGCGAATTGGCATAAACTGCCTGAGCGATGGAGCTGTGTTTTAAAATAGATGAAAATCGCGCTTTTTCTGTCACTATTAGTTTTTTTATCTGGTTGTTCCTGGCGAGGACCGGCACCGGTATCCAGTGTGACGCCCGATTACACCAGTGTGGATAGAGGCAGCTACCGCGGTAGCTATTATGAAGTGAAAAAAGGCGACACGCTTTACTACATCGCTTACATCACGGATCGCGATATTGACGATATCATCGAGCATAATAATTTACAGCCTCCTTACACCATTTATCCCGGGCAGACACTGGCATTGTGGAAGCCCGCTTATCAGCGTCCCGATGTGGCTAAATCGCCCACTAGGGACCAATCTTCCTCATCTWCTTCTGCTGCCGAGGTCGTCGCCAATGGCGCTTCTGTGGCCGCTGCCACAAAAGCCACTGCAAGTGCTGCGTCGGTAGCAGCATCTTCTAGAAAAGGCGCCGATCCTGGCAAATTCGAGGGGAAAAAGAAGTCAAAAACCGCGACTCAACGCACAAAAGACGTTGAATCGGACCCTTCAGCGGGGTACAGTCAAGTAAAAGAAAAAAGTAAAAAAGTTGTTAATAAGCGGACCGCTAGCGTATCTAACCAACAGATTACCTGGCAATGGCCAGCAAAAGGCCGAATGGTGTCCCGATTTTCTAGTACAGAGCGAGGCAATAAGGGCATAGATATTGCTGGGCAACGAGGACAACGTATTCAGGCAGCGGCAGATGGAAAAGTCGTTTACGCCGGAAGCGCGCTTCGAGGTTACGGTAAATTAATAATAGTGAAACACAATGATGATTATCTGAGTGCGTACGCGCACAACGATTCGTTTTATGTTTCAGAAGGCCAAGCTGTCACGAAGGGGCAAAAAATAGCTTCAATGGGCAGTTCTGGTGCAAACAGTGTTCGGTTGCATTTTGAAATTCGCTACAAAGGAAAATCGGTCAATCCGTTGCATTATCTGCCAAAGCGTTAGCACAGGGGCAAAACCAAAGTGATAACGCTGCAGCCACCGATGTGACGGGGCCGGTTAAAGCAGAAACACATTCTGCTTTGCTGCTACGTCATAAGGGAGGCGCTATGAGCCAAACAAATACCGCAAAAAAACTGGACGGCTTGAATCAAGACGTGGAATTGGACACCGTTGAGGCGCAAGCCCCAGAGGTGGCCGAAGAAGTCGAAGAGGCTGTTCAGCAACAAGCAGCCACGTCCAAAGCCTCTGATGCCACCCAACTTTACCTAAGTGAAATCGGCTTCTCACCACTTCTTACTGCCGAAGAAGAGGTGCTTTACGCACGTYGAGCGCTACGGGGTGATGAGGTTGCGCGTAAACGTATGATTGAGAGTAACTTGCGATTGGTGGTTAAAATCTCGCGTCGTTACTCGAATCGGGGGCTAGCGTTATTGGATCTGGTTGAAGAAGGGAACCTTGGCCTGATCCGTGCCGTAGAAAAGTTTGACCCAGAGCGCGGCTTCCGTTTTTCAACCTATGCAACCTGGTGGATTCGCCAAACCATTGAGCGTGCCATTATGAACCAGACGCGTACCATTCGTSTGCCTATTCATGTCGTCAAAGAGTTGAATGTGTATCTGCGTACTGCCCGTGAATTAGCGCAAAAGCTAGATCATGAGCCGACAGCGGAAGATATTGCCGCGCAGCTTGATAAGCCGGTTGAAGATGTAAATCGTATGCTCCGCCTCAATGAACGTATTGGCTCCGTGGACAACCCGATTGGTGGTGACTCAGAAAAAGCGCTGTTGGATATCATCCCTGACGAAAAGCAGGATGGCCCTGAATACACCACGCAAGACGATGATATGAAGAAATCGATTGTGCAATGGCTGCAGGAGCTGAATCCGAAGCAACGCGAAGTGTTGTCGCGCCGGTTTGGTCTTCTCGGGCATGAAGCCTCTACGCTGGAAGATGTTGGGCGTGAAATTGGCCTAACCCGTGAGCGGGTTCGTCAAATTCAAGTGGAAGGCCTACGTCGTTTACGCGACATGCTGACCCRTCAAGGGCTAAGTATTGAGTCGCTCTTTAATGTCGAACAATAGACAATACTACCCAAATCATAGAGCAACATTAAAACGGGACAGCAAAGGCTGTCCCGTTTTTTGTTGTGCGGTCATCGATGCTTTGGTGATGATTAACGCGCGATAATCAATGCGAATGGCTTCACCTGGCGTGATTAACGTGATTGCTGCAATGCTTTAAGGGCATAAAGTGCATCTAAGGCCTGACGCGGGGTCATTTCATCTGGATTGAGTGCATCAATTGCATGATCTAATTCACTGGGCTCGGGGAGCAAAGGCAATTGCGTCGGTGTTATTTTACCGACCGACTGTTCGGTATTTGCCGTGTGCTGGCCGCTTTGCTCGAGTTGGGCCAACTTATGTTTGGCGCGGCGAATGACGGGTTTGGGAACCCCGGCCAGGCTTGCGACTGCTAAACCATAAGATTTACTGGCTGCTCCCTCTTGTACCGCGTGCATAAAGGCGATTTCATCGCCATGCTCCATCGCATCTAGATGAACGTTGACCAAGCCTTCCATTTGTCCTGGCAGTTCGGTGAGCTCAAAGTAATGTGTGGCAAATAGGGTCATGGCATGGATTTTTTCTGCCAGCCACTCGGCACTGGCCCATGCTAAGGACAAGCCATCATAAGTACTGGTGCCGCGTCCAATTTCATCCATTAACACCAAGCTGTTGGCCGTGGCATTGTGAAGAATGTTCGCGGTTTCTGTCATCTCTACCATAAATGTCGAACGCCCTGAGGCAAGGTCATCGGACGCGCCAATACGGGTAAAGATACGATCAACAGGTCCAATGGTGGCGTGCTCGGCGGGCACATAGGCACCGATATGACTTAGCAAGGTGATCAAGGCTGTTTGACGCATATAGGTAGATTTACCCCCCATATTCGGACCGGTAATGATCAGCATGCGGCGTTCAGGATTTAATGTGATCGGGTTGGGGATAAACGGATCCGTCATGACCTGCTCAACCACCGGGTGTCGACCCGCTTCGATATCGATCCCCGGTTGTTCGGTCAATGTTGGGCGATGATAGTTGAGGCTATCAGCACGCTCCGCGAGGTTACACAATACATCTAACGCGGATAACGCCTCTGACGCTTGCTGTAATCGCGCCAAATGTGGCAGTAACTGATCAAACAATTCGTCCCATAAGCGTTTTTCGAGCGCCAACGCATTAGACCGAGAGCTTAATACTTTGTCTTCATGCTCTTTTAATTCTGGGATGATGTAGCGCTCGGCATTTTTAAGCGTTTGACGGCGAATATAGTGCGCAGGTACCCGATCACTTTGCGCGCGGCTGATTTGAATATAAAAACCATGTACTTGGTTATAACCCACTTTCAGCGTGTCGATGCCATGTTGCTCGCGCTCGCGGGTTTCTAGTTCTTCTAAGTAACGTGATGCGCCTTCGGACAAGTCGCGCCACTCATCCAGTTCCGCGCTGTACCCTGGCGCAATCACGCCGCCATCACGGATCACTACCGGTGGATTGTCGACGACGGCCCGCGTGAGTAGATCGTGTAACTCCGGCATCGGAGTGGTGGCTTTTTGGTGATCGGAGAAGGCACTGTGGTCAAGCTCGGTGAGCAATGTTTGCACCTCAGGTAGCTGCGCCAATGCAGTACGTAGCCTTGCCATATCACGCGGGCGCGCTGAACGCATGGCCAAGCGAGCAAGGACACGTTCAATGTCTCCCACCGGCTTGAGGGCGTCGCTAAGATCCGTGTACAAGCTATTGTCTAGCAGGGTGCCAATGGCATCTAAGCGCTGATTGAGCACTTGGCGATCGCGCAAGGGTTGATGTAACCAGCGTTTGAGTAAACGGCTGCCCATCGGTGTCGTGGTTTGGTCTAGCACCTCGGCCAGCGTGTTATCGGTGCCACCGGCGAGATTTTGGGTGATTTCTAAATTACGTCGTGTTGCAGCATCAAGCACGACAGAGCTATCTTGCTGATCTTTAACAATGGCACGAATGTGAGGCAGTGCCGTACGCTGCGTTTCTTTAGCGTATTGTAATACACAGCCTGCCGCGCTTAGCCCAAGAGAGCAGTCCTCGACGCCAAAGCCAACTAAATCGCGCGTACCAAACTGGCCGGTCAATTGGCTGCGTGCCGTGTCTAAATCAAACTCCCATATTGGACGGCGTCTTGCACCACGGCTCACCGATAAGAGGTCGGGGTAGGGGAAGTCCTCTGGATACAAGAGTTCGACAGGCTGAGTACGCTGCAATTCCGCCTGCATCTGCTCATAGGTTGTCGGCTCAGTCAGAACGAATCGCCCAGAGGTGATATCTAAAGTTGCAAAGCCAAACTGGTCGTTATCGCACGTCAATGCGGCCACTAGGTTGTCGACGCGTTCACTCAGCAATGCCTCATCAGAGACGGTACCCGGTGTCACGATGCGTACCACCTGGCGCTCAACCGGGCCTTTACTGGTGGCAGGATCACCAATTTGCTCGCAAATGGCAACGGGTTCACCCAATTGCACCAACTTGGCTAAATAGCCCTCCACGGCATGATAGGGCACGCCTGCCATGGGGATCGGTTCACCGCCTGAACTGCCGCGTTTGGTCAACGAAATATCTAATAATTGAGAGGCGCGTTTGGCATCGTCGTAAAAGAGTTCGTAAAAATCTCCCATACGATAAAAGAGCAGCTCTTCAGGATGCTGCGCTTTAAGTTTGAGATACTGTTGCATCATGGGAGTGTGCTTTTCGAGCGCTTGTACTGTCACGACTAGACCTGCAAAATGGAACGTTAAGGGCGTTAGAATACGTGATCGGACCGCAAGGGGTAAAGTTGTGGTGCAGGTTTCTCAACCCAATAAAAAGGAGTGCGCAGTGGACCCTTTATTCTCATTGGCAAAGCGTTTGGGTGATGCCCTATTGGATACAGAATTAACCGTGACTACCGCGGAGTCATGCACCGGCGGTGGTATTGCCTATTGCCTGACCGATGTGCCAGGCAGCTCGCAGTGGTTTCAGCAGGCATGGGTTACCTATAGCAACACCGCAAAGCAAGCATTAGTTCATGTCCCCACGGATTTACTGGCCCAGTATGGCGCAGTGAGCGAGCCTGTGGTCAGCGCGATGGCGGAAGGTGCATTGGCCGAGGCTAACGCAGGATTAGCGATTGCGGTCAGTGGTGTTGCAGGACCGAGTGGTGGTAGCGATGATAAACCGATCGGTACTGTTTGGTTTGCTTGGGCGTGGCACAATGGTGAAACGGATAGTGAAGTATGTCATTTTGATGGTGATCGGCGCGCCGTGCGTGGGCTAGACACTGTATAAATGGACAGTATACTTAGCCCCATTAACGATAGCTTTTATCTCATAGAGATAGCGTTTTATTTCCTGGAGACCGAAATGGACGATAACAAAGAAAAGGCGCTCGCAGCCGCACTCGGGCAAATCGAAAAGCAATTTGGCAAAGGCTCAATCATGCGTCTGGGTGATGACCGTACCATGGACATCGAAACCGTATCGACCGGCTCTTTGTCTCTGGATATTGCGCTAGGCGCCGGTGGCCTACCATTTGGTCGTATCATCGAAATCTATGGACCTGAGTCATCAGGTAAAACGACATTGACCCTAGAAGCCATCGCTGAAGCACAAAAAAAGGGCAAGACTTGTGCGTTTATTGACGCGGAACACGCACTCGACCCAATCTATGCGCGCAAGCTGGGTGTCGATATTGATAACCTGTTGGTGTCTCAGCCCGATACTGGCGAACAAGCTTTAGAAATTGCTGATGCGCTGACGCGTTCCGGGGCCGTTGATATGATTGTTATCGATTCGGTCGCAGCCTTGACGCCGAAAGCTGAGATTGAAGGCGAAATGGGCGACTCCCACATGGGTCTGCAAGCGCGTATGCTGTCACAAGCAATGCGTAAGCTGACCGCCAACATCAAAAACAGCAATACCATGATGGTCTTTATCAACCAAATTCGGATGAAGATTGGTGTGATGTTTGGTAACCCAGAAACGACCACAGGCGGTAATGCATTGAAGTTCTATGCATCGGTCCGTTTAGATATTCGCCGCATTGGTGCGATTAAAGAAGGCGATGAAGTGGTGGGTAACGAAACCCGCGTCAAAGTGGTAAAAAACAAAGTCGCCGCACCGTTTAAACAAGCAGAGTTCCAAATTCTTTATGGTCAGGGTATTAACTTGCAGGGCGAGCTGGTGGATCTGGGTGTGAAACATAAGCTGGTGGAAAAAGCCGGTGCCTGGTACAGCTATAAAGGTGACAAAATTGGCCAAGGTAAAGCCAATGCATGTAAATACCTGAAAGAAAACCCCCATATTGCTGAAGAAATTGACACCACCTTGCGAGAGATGTTGCTGCAGCCAGGCCTGAACAACGAAGCTGTAGACGCCAACGTTGAGGCAGATACTGAGGACGAGAAGCTGTAATGGCGGCATCGTGCCAAGAAATAGCGGTGGGCCTGTTGGCTCGCCGCGATCACTCTGTCCACGAGCTAACACAAAAATTGTCTCAACGCGGGTTTGATGACGACGCAATTACCCTCACTATTAATGACTGCTTAGAACGAGGCTGGTTAGATGACGCGCGCTTTGCTACCAGCCTGTTGCGTCAGGGAATAAACAAACATCATGGCTGGTTGCGTATCTGCCAAGATGCGAAACGTAAAGGCGTTGATATTGAGCTACTCGCCCGCGCAGAGCAAGACGCTGAAGTGGATTGGTACCTAGTCGCCAAAGAAACAGCGATACGTAAGTATGCTGACCTAGATGGCCGTCTTCCTCCTGTTGAACACAAGGTGAAAGCGAAACGCATGCGTTTTTTACAATCGCGCGGTTTTAACTTTGATCAAATCCAATACGCGCTGAATGACGACGATATCGACCCGCATTTCTAAACCAATCCTACTCTGTCTCTTTTCCCCACGCGATCGGTTGTTTACAATGGCGTAAACAATACGATGCTCCCATCGCGTCATTACCATAACCGGTTGCTAACGCAATATTCGATTATCAGGATTAGCCAATGTATATGAGCACTGATGAGATCCGTACAGCGTTTCTCAAGTTCTTTGAAAGCAAAGGGCACCAGATTGTGCCTAGCTCATCGCTCGTCCCTGCCGACGACCCAACACTGTTGTTCACTAATGCAGGCATGAACCAATTTAAGGACACCTTCTTAGGGGCCGAGAAGCGAGACTACACACGTGCGACCTCAGCACAACGTTGTGTGCGCGCCGGCGGTAAACATAACGACCTTGAAAATGTAGGCTTTACCGCTCGTCATCACACCTTTTTTGAAATGCTCGGTAACTTTAGTTTTGGTGACTACTTCAAAAAAGACGCGATTGCTTATGCGTGGGCGTTTTTGACCGAGACGATCGGTTTGCCAAAAGAAAAACTGTTGGTGACCATTTACCACACTGATGACGAAGCGTTTGATCTTTGGCATAACACCATCGGTGTACCGGCGGATCGCATTGTGCGTATCGGCGATAAAGAAGGCGGAAAGCCGTATGAGTCAGACAACTTCTGGCAAATGGGGGATACCGGACCTTGTGGGCCTTGCAGTGAAATTTTCTACGACCACGGTGAGCATATCTGGGGAGGACCTCCAGGTACGCCTGAAGAAGACGGTGATCGCTTCATTGAGATCTGGAACATCGTTTTCATGCAGTTCAATCGACAAGCTGATGGCACCATGGAGAACCTCCCTAAACCGTCAGTTGACACGGGAATGGGGATTGAGCGTATCGCCGCGATTAAGCAAGGCGTGCACTCCAACTATGAAATTGATGTTTTCCAGCAATTAATTAAGCAAGTGGCTGACATCATCGGAGTTGAAGACCTGACCAATCAGTCTTTGCGTGTGGTCGCTGATCATATCCGATCTTGTGCGTATTTGATTGTCGATGGTGTGATGCCTTCTAACGAAGGGCGCGGCTACGTGTTACGTCGAATTATTCGTCGTGCGGTGCGTCATGGTAATAAGTTAGGCAGCAAAGACACCTTCTTCTACAAGTTGGTGGGGCCGTTGGCCACCATCATGGGCACGGCCGGCGAAGATCTGCGTGCGCAGCAAACCATGGTTGAAAAAGTCCTAAAAATTGAAGAAGACAACTTTAGTCGTACTCTTGAACGCGGCATGTTAATGCTAGAAGAAGCGTTAGATCGGTTACACAGGCACAGAGGCGAAAGGTCAGATCACTGAGATTTTCGTGGAGGGTGAATCGGTCGACCATCTGGCATCGGGCGATCACGCGGTGGTTATCCTCGACCACACCCCTTTCTATGCCGAAGCCGGTGGTCAGTGTGGCGATACAGGCATCATTGATACCGAGCAAGGGCGTTTCACGGTAACGGATACCCAGAAGATCGGGCAGGCGATTGCTCATTATGGTGCTTTATCCGACGGACAGTTAAGTGTTGGCGCGCAGGCAACCGCGCAAGTCGATGCCAAGCGTCGTCATGCGGTGGCCATGAACCACTCAGCCACGCACCTGTTACATGCAGCGCTCCGTGACGTGCTCGGCGATCACATTGCGCAAAAAGGGTCCTTGGTGCGCGCTGATGGTTTGCGCTTTGATTTTTCTCACTTAGAGCCTGTGACTGCCGATGAGCTAAAAGCGGTAGAGCGTATCGTTAATGAGCAAATTCGCGCTAACAATGCAGTACAAACGGGAGTCATGGATATCGACGCTGCGAAACAAAAAGGCGCGATGGCATTGTTTGGTGAGAAATACGACGACGAAGTGCGCGTATTGAGTATGGGCGACTTCTCCATCGAGCTTTGCGGTGGCACGCATGCCAATCGTACCGGCGACATTGGTATGTTCAAAATCGTTTCAGAGGCAGGTATTGCAGCTGGAGTGCGTCGTATCGAGGCCATTACAGGTCAAGCGGCGATAGATAATGTGTACCAAACCCAAGCCGACTACGAGGCCAAATTGGATGAAGTGCATGGCAAAGCTAAAGGGTTGGAGAAGCAAATCCAACAACTGAAGCAAAAGCTCGCAGCACAAGAAAGCGCTGGATTGATTAACCAAGTGCGCGAAATCAATGGCACTAAGGTACTGATCAGCCAACTCGATGGGGCAGATAACAAGGCACTGCGTAGTATGGTTGATGATCTCAAAAACCAAATGGGGAGCGGGATTGTGCTTCTCGGCAATGTCGCCAATGATAAAGTAGGCCTGATTGCGGGTGTGACCAAAGATCTCACCGGTACAGTGAAAGCGGGTGAGCTGGTCAATGTTGTCGCGCAACAAGTCGGTGGTAAAGGCGGTGGTCGCCCTGATATGGCGCAAGCGGGTGGTAGCGATGTAAGCGCATTACCCAGTGCGTTAGCCGCTGTCGATGCTTGGCTTGCCGAACGGTTATAATTCGCTAAAAAGCATTTAAGAAAAGTCAAGAAGGTCGCCATGCGCGGCCTTTTTTTGTGATCTAGATTAATAATTGCACTTTTTTTTTGATTCTGTATAGTGCAACGCCTTAGGCGATGTGTCGGTGCTGAGCGGTGATATCGCTTACATTTTATCGCTTTGCTGACCAGTGCAACACTGATTTCTCTTACTCTGTTGTCTCAGATCACGCGCCTTTATGGCTAACGGTATGATGATAAAACAGTAAATTTCTCTGCCCTTTTCTGGATATGGTGTGATAATTCGGCCATAGTGTGAAGTGCGGGTAACAAAACCTCCCGCATTGGCATCACGAGCAGGGAAATAATCCAACGATTGCAGATAGCGAGCCGATACGCTGGCGGGTTATCTGGCTCAGAAACTAATTGAATAAATAAAAGATTGATACTCAAGGAGTAGAAGCATGCTGATTTTGACTCGCCGTGTTGGCGAAACCTTGATGATTGGTGATGAAGTCACCGTCACTGTGTTGGGTGTAAAAGGTAACCAAGTACGTATTGGTGTGAATGCACCGAAAGATGTCTCTGTACACCGCGAAGAGATCTACATGCGTATTCAAGCCGAAAAAGGCGCGCCAGCCGGTAGTCAAAACGACTACTAACAAAGCAAAAGAGGTCGACCAGGGTCGGCCTTTTTTATGGTTGGTTTTCCCATAAAATCAAAATGAAACGGCGATAAAACCAACAATAAAAACACCTGGTGGGTGATAATTGTCCATTTGTTAGTAACAAGGCGACTTTTCCCCGAAAAGTGTTTGACATATATCTGGCTCAAAGTAATATGTGCACCCGCAGCGACGGTGAGGTGGCCGAGTGGCTGAAGGCGCTCCCCTGCTAAGGGAGTATACGGTTTGTAGCCGTATCGAGGGTTCGAATCCCTCCCTCACCGCCATGTTGTTGCAAGCAAGATAGATGCGCGTCCGTAGCTCAGCTGGATAGAGTACCTGGCTACGAACCAGGCGGTCGGAGGTTCGAATCCTCCCGGACGCGCCATTTTGCATTACCTCTTCCTTCTCCTTATTTCCATTTCGCTATCTTTTCATTGTCACCCAAATCGACTTTTCTGTTTATTATTTTCGCTATCGCTATCGCTATCGCTATTGGACAGCGTGTTGTGATACTGGAAAAACGCTTTTTCCAAAAATGGCATAGTGCGCCTCTATTAATAGCCAAACCGTCAAAACCCTCTATGTACCAGGACGTTTCATCGCGCGATTAACGGACTTGGACGAGATAAATACGCCTTTACGAGTGGCGGTTGTTCGCGTGCGATGAGTGCATCATGACCCGTGTTGTCAGGTAACAAAAACACAACACGAGATTGTCATTTATGCGAATTGTTAGTATTTTGAACGCCGATGATGAAATGGCCACCAAGATAAATGAATAATAACGGGCCATCCGCGCATCATTGCCAGTAAGAGTGAGTAACAAGGAAGACAACCATGGATTTAGGCCCGCTTTTAGAACAAGCACTGACGCTGATGCTGACCGGTATGGTTGTGGTGTTTGTGTTTGTCCAGCAGTACCGCCAACGCCATCGTTGAGTGGTAAGGCACATATAAAAAGGAGTTTGTTATGTCTACGCCGTTAGCTATTACCGATGTGGTATTGCGTGATGCCCATCAGTCGTTGTTTGCCACACGTCTGCGTTTGGACGATATGTTGCCGATTGCCGCCGAGCTCGATCAGATTGGGTTCTGGTCATTAGAAACATGGGGTGGCGCGACCTTTGATGCCTGTATTCGCTATTTGGGTGAAGACCCTTGGGTACGGTTGCGAGAGCTTAAAAAAGCCATGCCTAATACCCCGATGCAAATGCTTTTACGTGGGCAGAATCTTTTGGGTTACCGCCACTACGCCGATGATGTGGTATACAAGTTCGTTGAACGTGCTCATGCCAACGGTATGGATGTATTCCGCATCTTTGATGCCATGAATGATGTGCGTAACTTTCAAGCCGCTGTGGGTGCGGCAGTGGACGTAGGTGCCCACGCTCAGGGAACGATTTCTTACACCACTAGCCCTGTGCATACCATGGATACCTGGACCGATTTAGCCAAGCAGTTGGAAGATCTTGGCTGTCACTCTCTGTGCATCAAAGATATGTCCGGCCTGCTTAAACCTTATGAAGCGTATGAGCTCGTGAGCCGCATAAAATCGACCTGTGATATTCCCCTGTCGCTGCATTGTCATGCGACCACAGGGTTATCAACAGCAACGGCGGTTAAAGCAGTAGAAGCGGGGTTAGATGTCCTGGATACGGCCATTTCCTCAATGAGCCAAACTTATGGGCATACCCCGACTGAAACCGTTGTTGCGATGCTTGAAGGCACCGAGCGTGAAACTCATCTTGACCTGAATAAACTTGAATCGATTGCGGCTTACTTCCGTACCGTGCGGAAAAAATACGCCCAATTTGAAGGGCAGTTAAAAGGCGTCGACTCACGTATTTTGATCGCGCAAGTGCCCGGCGGTATGTTGACCAACATGGAAAGCCAGCTTAAAGAACAAGGCGCGGCTGACAAAATGGATGAGGTCTTAGACGAGATCCCGCGGGTGCGTGAAGACTTAGGATATATCCCCTTAGTTACGCCGACCTCACAAATTGTCGGATCGCAATCGGTCATTAATGTATTGACCGGCGAGCGTTATAAGAGCATTACTAAAGAGACTGCTGCGCTGTTAAAAGGCGAATACGGAAAAGCCCCCGCACCGGTCAATGCAAAATTACAAGCGCGCGTGCTTGACGGTGAACAAGCGATTACCTGCCGTCCGGCGGATAAATTAGCCCCCGAAATGGAAAACTTGACGCAGGCATTAACCGATAAAGCGTCGACAGAAGGTGTGAGTTTGGCGGAAGAGACGATTGACGATGTCCTCACTTACGCCTTGTTCCCACAAGTGGGTTGGAAATTCCTCCAAAATCGTGGCAATCCTGATGCGTTTGAACCGGTACCCACCGGAGACTCCACGCCGCCAGCAACGCCCGCGGCGAGCCCAGCGAGCCAAGTTGAGGTTGAAACTTACAGCGTGCGCGTTAATGGCCAGGTGTATCAAGTGGATGTCGGTCCCGATGGCGCACTAGGCGCGATCCAAACTGCTAACGATGTCGACAATGCGCCTATAGCACCGCGTGCCCCGGTGTCACAGCCGGCATCTACCCACGCAGAGCCAGTCACCGCACCGTTAGCGGGTAATATCTTTAAAGTCATGGTGACCGCCGGTGAGCATATACAAGAAGGTGACGTTCTGATCATCCTAGAAGCGATGAAAATGGAAACCGAAGTCAGGGCTGCGCATGCTGGCACTGTCCAAGATGTACAAGTAAAAGAAGGCGACGCCGTGACTGTCGGCATGCCGCTTTTACATTTAGGATAAGAGGGCAGCATGGAAGGATTAATGATCCTGTGGTCGGAAACTGGACTGGCGAATTTCCAGTGGCCACAGCTGGTGATGATGGCCGTCGGTTGTCTGCTGCTCTTTCTTGCGATCCGACGTGGGTTTGAGCCTYTGCTTCTGTTGCCCATCGGGTTTGGGGCAATCTTGGCGAATATTCCCAACGCGGGTTTTAACGAGCCGGGCGGTTTGTTGTATTACGTCTACCATGTCGGGATTGATACGGGGGTTTTCCCGTTATTGATCTTTATGGGAGTGGGGGCGATGACCGACTTTGGTGCCTTGATTGCTAACCCGCGTACCTTGCTTTTAGGGGCGGCGGCGCAATTTGGCATTTTTGCTACCTTGTTCGGTGCTATCTTGCTCAACTTGGTCCCAGGCATGGAATTTAGCCTTCAAGATGCAGCATCAATTGCGATTATTGGTGGTGCGGATGGGCCGACGGCCATCTTCTTGGCTAGCCGACTATCGCCGGATCTTCTTGGCGCGATTGCAGTCGCAGCCTATAGTTACATGGCGTTGGTGCCAATTATTCAACCGCCGATCATGAAGTTGTTCACCTCGCCACAAGAGCGCCAAATTGAAATGAAACAGCTGCGTCATGTCTCGAAAACGGAGAAAGTGCTGTTTCCTTTAGCGGTCTTGATGATGACGATCTTATTCTTACCCTCCGCAACGCCCTTGGTTGGTATGTTTTGTCTGGGCAATCTGATGCGTGAGTGTGGCGTCGTCGATCGGTTATCGAGTACTGCGCAGAATGAGTTGATCAACATTGTGACCATTTTCTTGGGGCTTGCCGTTGGTTCCAAGCTAGAAGCGGATAAGTTTCTTCAGTTTGAAACCTTGGGGATCTTGGTGCTCGGAGCGGTCGCGTTCAGCATCGGCACCGGAACGGGCGTCTTAATGGCGAAGCTGCTTAACCGGTTTAGCCGCGATCCTATCAACCCACTGATTGGCGCGGCCGGCGTCTCTGCCGTGCCAATGGCTGCGCGCGTGGTGAATAAGGTTGGACTGGATGCCAATCCACATAACTTCCTGCTGATGCATGCGATGGGACCGAATGTGGCTGGCGTGCTTGGCTCGGCTGTCGCAGCGGGGATATTGCTGGCGTTAGTCGGATAGCCGTGCGATGTGAATGTAGAGACAAACCGTAGCAAAAACAAAACACGTGAACAGTGAAAAGAAAACAGCGGCAGGCATTGAGTCTGTCGCTGTTTTTGTTAAGACTAGGGGTTTACGCGTTGCGATGACCCTGTGCTTTTTTATTATCTGCGCTATCAAATTTATTACCTGCGCCATGAAAGCATAATGGCATGCGAAAGGAGTCAATATGTCGAATAACTTGTCTCTTGCGATTACCGAATTCGGTGCGCCAGAGGTTCTCTCCCCAGTAAACCGTGCTATCCCCTCACCGTCGGAAGAGCAGGTGTTAATTCAGGTAAAAGCCGCGGGCGTGAACCCAATCGATGCTAAAACCCGTGCCGGACTGGGTTGGGCGGCGGAACATAACCAAGATAAGCTGCCTTGGGTACCCGGTTACGATGTGGCCGGTGTGGTGGTGGCAAACGGCACCAACGAAAGTAAGTTTGATGTGGGGGATCGCGTGGCAGGAATGATTGGCTTCCCGACCGAGGGAGGGGGATATAGCCAGTATGTGGCTGCCGACGCCGGACTGCTTTCCACGGTACCACCAAGTGTCCCAATGGTGGATGCTGCCGCGGTACCACTTGCCGGGCTCACGGCGTGGCAAGCGCTCGAGCATGTCAAACTCGCCCGTGACGAAAAAATACTGATTTTGGCGGGGGCCGGGGGAGTGGGCCACCTTGCGGTGCAATTAGCAGTAAGAACGGGGGCTGAGGTGTATGCGACAGCATCGCCGGGCAACCATGAATTTTTGCGCCAGCTGGATGCGAAACCGATAGACTATCACCAGGCACATTGGGCGACAGCGCAGGGCGAGTTTGATGTACTGATTGATTTGGTCGGTGGCGATACGGGCATTGAAGCACTTGCGAGCCTAAAAACCGGTGGACGTGTGGTCACGGTGCCGACCAATACACGTGATATGATCACCGCTGCTGCGGCCGAGCGAGGATTAAAAGCCACGGGGATGCTGGTTGAGCCCAACACCTGGCAAACTCAGCGCTTGCTTGACATGCTTGATCAAGGCGAGCTTCATATTGATATTGCCGCTGTCTACCCTCTAGAACAAGGGGCGCAAGCCCATAAAGCGCTCGAGTCTGGTCATACACGCGGTAAGCGAGTATTAGAAATGCCGTCGTCGTAACAACCATGGACGACTGGTCGGCGTTGGCGACACTGTTTGTCACCAGCTTTTTGAGTGCCACTTTGTTGCCAGGTGGTTCAGAAGCGAATTTGGTTTACTTATTAACTCAGCAACAGTTTGCTGATGGCGTAATTGTAGCTATTGCGACCGTCGGAAACACCCTTGGAGGCATGACCAACTATGCCATCGGCCGTTGGATTCCGGATTATCAGCCGCACCAACGCTGGCATCGTCGTGCGCACTTGGGACTACAACGTTATGGTTATGCGGCTTTATTATTGAGTTGGGTCCCCATCATTGGCGACCCTTTGTGCGTGGTCGCCGGTTGGCTACGTTTGCGTCAATCATGGTGTTGGGCGGTTATCTTTATCGCCAAAGCATCGCGTTACATGGTTATTGTTTGGTCATTTAATTGGGTCACTGGGTAGGAATCATCATATGCAACGCTTATTGTTCGTCGCTGTTCTCGTTTTATCCGTTCTGACAGGGTGTCAGCGACTGGAAACATCGCCTCCTGCAACGCCAAAGGGGGTGACCTGGATAAAAACAGTCTCGCCACCACCGGGCAGTGCCCAAGTGCCTTATCAACAGTTTACGCTCGATAACGGGCTGACTGTTTTGCTGCACCAAGACCACTCCGATCCCTTAGTCAGTGTCGACATGCGCTATCATGTTGGCTCTGCGCGTGAGGAGCCTGGCAAATCCGGCTTTGCGCACTTTTTCGAACATATGATGTTTGAAGGCTCAGAGCACGTTGACGATCATGGTAAGCGTATCAAAGAAGTCGGTGGCTATAACAATGGCTCGACCAACCGCGATACTACCCAGTATTATCAAACGGTGCCGGCTAATGAATTAGAACGTGTACTTTGGTTAGAATCCGATCGCATGGGTTTTCTGTTGGATGCCGTGTCGCAGCGTAAGTTTGAAGTGCAGCGTGATACGGTGAAAAACGAGCGAGCCTTTCGGATAGACAATGTTCCCTATGGCCGCGTTAACGAAACCATTAATCAAGCGCTATACCCCGAAGGTCATCCTTATTCATGGCCGGTGATTGGTTACGTGGAAGATTTAGACCGCGTTGATGTCGATGACCTCAAGCAATTCTTCTTACGTTGGTACGGTCCCAACAATGCCACCTTGACCATTGGTGGGGATATTGATGTACAACAAACCTTAGCGTGGGTGAAAAAGTACTTTGGTGACATCCCGCAAGGGCCAACTATCCCCGCGGCAGACCCTCAGCCTGTCACTCTGGAAGCCGATCGATTTGTCACTTTAGAAGATAAAGTGTCGCAGCCTGTTTTGATCATGAGCTTCCCCACCAGTACGCCTGAGACAGACACCAGTACGCGTCTGAGTGTCCTGGCCAATGTGTTGGGACAAGGGCGAGATAGTGTCCTTTACCAATCATTGGTGCAAACGGGAAAACTGCTTAGTGCAGGCGCATCGCATCAGTGCGGTGAGCTTGCATGCACCTTCGAGATCTATGGTGTCGGCAGTCAAGATCAGTCGTTAGCTGAGGTGCGCACGCTACTGCGCCAGAGCATGGCGACATTTGCGGCGCAAGGCGTTGACCAAGACGACATTAGCCAAATCAAAGCCATGGTAGAAGCGGATAACATTTTTGCCCTACAAAGCGTCGATGGCAAAGTAGAACAACTGGCCAGTGACTATACGTTACATGGCGACGCAAGCATACTGACACAACGCCTAGCCCGTTTGGATGCTGTAACGCCTCAAAAGGTGATGGACAGTTATCAACAGTGGGTAAGCAATCAACCTGCGGTTAACCTCAGTGTGGTGCCTGAAGGGCGTCAAGATTTGGTCGCTCATCCGGCAAACTTTGTCTATCAGCGCCCTGATTATCGCCACGTCGCTAGCCAAAATAATGCGGATACACTGGCGTTACGCAACACGCCTGAACGCTTTGACCGCAGCCTGATCCCGCCCCCGAATGGAAGCGTGACTGTCCATGTTCCTACTATTTATCGCGCGGAGCTCGACAATGGTATTCACCTGGCAGGCACCGTCAGTCGCGAGACCCCCACGGTGACCTTGCAACTTCGCTTGCCGGCAGGTGTGTTGATGGAGCCGAATGATAAGCGTGGTATCGCCGAGCTCACGGCTAGTATGATCACAGAAGGCGGCGCGGGAATGTCGGCCGCGGAATTAACCCAAGCGCTAGATAAGCTTGGCAGTCAGATGAGTGTTAATCCAGAGGCTTATCATACGACATTGACCGTGACATCCTTGAAAAAGCATCTGGGAGAGACGCTTCAATTAGTGAATAAGGTGATCAGTGCACCGACGTTTGCGGAGCAAGATTTTGAGCGGCTCAAAAAACAAGCATTAGAGGGAATGGCGTCACGCGCCGACGATGCGGGCTGGTTGGCAGATCAGGCTATTAGCCAATTGCTTTATCAAGATGCAACCTTCCGTGCCCCGCAAGGTGGTGTGGCAGAAGACGTTGCCGCACTCACCCTTGCCGACGTTAAACGCTTTTATCAACAGCATTATGTGTTGAAAGAAAGTCAGCTTGTCGTGGTGGGTGATTTGTCCCGTGAGCATGCGATCAATCTCGCTAACCGGATTCAACCTTGGCAACCGACTCCTGAGGGGCATGCTCAAGTTGCAAGGCCCGTGCCTCGAGACGAAAAAAGTCCACAAATTTGGTTAGTGGATAAACCACAAGCGCCACAAACCAGTATTCGTATGATACGTCATGGCATGCCTTACGACGCAACCGGCCCCATGTTTAAAACCCGCTTAGCTAACTTTAATCTCGGCGGAAACTTTAATGCCCGCATCAACCAAAACTTACGCCAAGATAAAGGTTACACCTACGGCGCCCACAGTGCTGTGTATGGTGGTCGTCAAACTGGGACCATTGAAGTCGGTGCCGATGTGCGTGCGGATGCCAGTGCCGAGGCCATTAAAGAGCTTTGGAAAGAAATGGCCCACGCGCACGAAAATGGATTTACTGAGCAAGAGCTTGCCTATTTACGTCAATCGAGCGGCCAGCAGGATGCACTCAATTATGAAACACCGTGGGAAAAAGCGGGCTTGATTGCGCACATTGAGGCGTTTAATTTGGATGATGACTATCGTGAAGCCCAAAAAGCCATGCTGTATTCACTGACACGCCAACAACTAAATGCCCAAGCATCGCGCTGGTTCGATCCTAACGACTACCAAATCATCGTGGTTGGCGATGCAGAGCGTTTGGAAGGGGATCTGCGTCAACTTGGCTTGCCAGTCAATAGGCTGGCGTTAGATTACCGTTAATACCGGTTGGATAAACTTACCCCGCTGCGTGATGGCTTTTGAGCAATAGCTTGTTTATATTGACCACCACGCAGCATACAAATAAGAGATACATTTTGACTGATTTCACCCAGCGGTTAGCGCGTTTAGCGCAAAACCCAGACGCATTAAAGGGGATAGCCCGAGGGCTCGAGCGTGAAGCACTTCGTATTACACCGAATGGTCACTTAGCGCAAACTGCGCACCCAGACGCACTTGGCGCCGCATTGACGCATCGTTGGATTACCACCGATTTCGCCGAGTCGTTATTGGAATTTATTACCCCAGTCAACACCTCGGTGAAAGGGATGTTAGACGAGTTGCAGGATATTCATCRTTTTACCTATCAACAGATGGATGATGAACAGCTCTGGCCGATGTCAATGCCTTGTGTGGTCGCATCGGAAGACGATATTACTTTGGCGCAATATGGCAGCTCGAATATTGGTCGGATGAAAACGCTTTATCGGCAGGGACTCAAACACCGCTATGGCAGTGTGATGCAAGTGATCTCGGGCGTGCATTTTAATATCTCACTCCCTGAGGCGTTTTGGCAGCACCTGTATCACTCAGAGACTGTTAGCCAAGCTGCGGTGACACAAGGCTATTTTGATTTGATCCGTAATTACTACCGCCATGGTTGGATGATCCCTTACCTGTTTGGTGCATCACCGGCTTTGTGTGGATCCTTTATCAAACATACTGACAGTCCGCTGGCGTTTGAGCACATGCCATCGGGAACCTGTTACTTGCCGTATGCAACGTCCCTGCGTTTGAGTGATTTAGGCTATACCAACAACGCCCAAGCCGACTTGAAAATAGGCTTTAATACATTAGAGCAATATTTAGAAGGATTACGTCGCGCTATTCGTACCCCTTCGCAGCAATTTGCACAGTTGGGGATTCGTGACGGTGAAACCTATCGACAACTCAATACCAATATGCTGCAAATTGAGAATGAGCTTTATGCTCCGATTCGACCAAAGCGTAATGCGGAAAGCGGCGAAAAGCCGACCGAAGCACTAAGCCGCGGCGGAGTAGAGTACATAGAAGTCCGCTCACTAGATGTGAATCCTTACAGCCCTATTGGCATTGAAGAAGATCAAGTGCATTTTCTCGATTTATTTGTGTCTTGGTGTGCGTTATCGCCCTCCGACCCCATGTCCGATCCGGAACTGAATTGCTGGCGGGATAACTGGAATAAAATTGTACTTGAAGGGCGAAAACCCGGCTTAACCTTAACCACAGGATGCAATGGCGGTACCTTAACTCAGGCCGAGTGGGGACGTCAGGTGATGGCAGAGCTGAAACAATTAGCCAAAGTGATGGACCAGACCGTTGGTGATAGCCGCTATGAGCGCGTATGCGACAAAATGATTGCGTGTTTTGATAACCCCGAACTAACCTTATCAGGGCGTGTGCTGGCAGACGTGATTGCACAAGGCGGAATTGGTGGTGTTGGCCTAAGCTTGGCGAGTGAGCACAAGGATGAGCAGGACGCGTATTCTCAACCGATTAGGGATAATCACCGCCATGATATTGTTACCCGGGTGCGCGACGCCGCCACCGGATAACCCCAGCAATGTCTGTGCGATTTTCGAGCAAAATCCTGACTGGTTTGAGGCGGCCGTCGAGATGGAAGACAGCTGGGGGACGCCTATTCAGGTCGCGATGGCATTTGTGAAGCAAGAAAGCGCGTTCGTTCACGATGCTTTGCCTCCACGTGACTATGTATTAGGCATTTTACCCTGGGGGCGAGTGAGCAGCGCATATGGTTATGCGCAAGCACAAGATCCCGCGTGGTCAGACTATCAAAAAGCCACAGACAATGGCGGCTCTCGCACCGACTTTGCCGATGCGTTACAGTTTATAGGCTGGTACACAGCAGAAACGCATCGTCAGCTTGGGGTGTCGCAATGGGATGTTTACCGGCAATATTTAGCTTACCATGAAGGAAGAGGCGGATTTCAACGTGGCTCATTTGAGCGAAAACCTGGGCTCAAACGGGTGGCGCGTAAAGTCGAACAACAAGCAAAGGACTACGGTTGGCAGCTAAAAGGGTGCCGGCAACGACTAGAAGACAATCTGAGCTGGTGGCCATTTTAAGGCCGCAGTGATGAATGAAGGAGGAAAGATGCCACTACTAGATAGCTTCACGGTTGACCATACCCGCATGAATGCACCGGCGGTACGGGTCGCAAAAACCATGCAAACGCCCAGCGGTGACACCATCACTGTGTTTGATTTGCGTTTTTGTCGTCCCAATGAACAGCACTTAACCGAAAAAGGAATCCATACCTTGGAGCACCTTTTCGCTGGCTTTATGCGCAATCATCTGAATAGTGACAAGGTGGAGATCATCGATATCTCGCCGATGGGCTGCCGCACCGGTTTTTATATGAGCTTGATTGGCGAGCCCCAAGAGTCGGAGGTTGCTAAAGCATGGGAGCTTGCGATGGAAGATGTCCTTATTGTTCCTTCGCAAGATAAAATTCCGGAGCTTAACGAATATCAATGTGGTACTTATGAGATGCATTCGTTGAATGAAGCCAAAGATATTGCTCGTGCAATTATAGATGCAGGTGTGACCGTCAACAAAAATGATGATCTATCGCTGCCCGAATCGATGTTGCAAACGTTGCGCGTCGATTAAAACGCGACCAGTCATCCCTCTGCGGTAACACTGCCTTCTGTGTTACCGCCCCCCCTCCCGATTTGAGTGTTCTTTTCATTATTTTTGTCTCAATAGCTAGATAAACCCAAGAGAAGTGTAGGCGTCGTTGCAGCTTTTTTGCCTGTTCAAGCACGCTTCTGCATTTTGTCGCTGCGTATTCGCCTGGGTTTCGCTAAGCTGACAACTGAAATCGACCATCAAAAAAGGCTGTGAAACCCAAAGTGAGTTTACGCACAAGACATCATATTCGCCCCATCAGTATGTATCATTACCTGCTAGGTATCATGTTGTTGGTGACGGTGCCGAGTGCGCAAGCGTCGTTAAATGGCTATTGGTCATATGACGAGTTTCTTGCACGGTATCCTGAGCAAAAAGCGCTGACGGCAACACTCGATAAACAAGTGCAAGCCGATCCGGCGCCAATGCAACGTGCGTTGGCACCGATAAAAATTTCAGTGGTCGTGCCGGGTCAACAAATCTCTGATTATTGGCAGCGTAATGTGCGAGCGTTCGAACGTCGCTTACAAGCGCTTAATATTCCTTATCAGTTAAAAGAAGTCACAACACGACCGAACAACGACATACGAGAACAAAGTGCGTCTTTGTATGCGGCGCTGCGTGACGGTGCCGACTATCTTGTGTTTACCTTAAACAGTGTTCGTCACCGTAAGTTTATTAATCATGTGCTATCACAGAAAAAAACCAAGCTCATATTGCAAAATATCACCACACCGGTAAAAGCTTGGCAAGGTAATCAGCCTTTTCTCTACGTGGGGTTTGACCATCAGCGCGGCAGTCAGCTACTGGCTGATTATTATCAAACGCGTTATCCGAAAGGGGCGAATTACTCGGTGTTGTTTTTTTCTCAAGGTTATGTGAGTGATGCACGTGGGGACACTTTTATTGAAACCATGAGTCGCCATGGTGATAGTCAATTGGTCTCGGCTTATTACACCAAAGGTGACCAACATTCTGGTTATCAGGCAGCCAAAGCGATGTTAAACAATAATCCGCAACTCGACTTTATTTATGCTTGCGCGACAGATGTGGCGTTTGGGGCAATCAAAGCGCTTGAAGAGTTGGGAAGAGAGGAAGTTGGTGTTAACGGCTGGGGAGGCGGGTCCGCTGAATTGGATGCTGTCATGTCAGGACAACTAGACGCAACCGTGATGCGTATGAACGATGATACCGGGGTGGCGATGGCTGAAGCCATCAAACGCGACCTACAACAAAAAGCTGTGCCCGTTGTGTACTCAGGTCGGTTTAACGTCGTCACTCAATATGATGATCCGGATCGAATAGAAAAACTTAAGCAACATGCATTTAGATACTCGGATTAGATCATGCCCACCTTTGGTTCACCTAAATTATCACTCTCGCAATTACTGACTCGCTTGATTGTGGTCTTCTTCTTATGTGTGACCGCGGGCGTTTACATACAAAGTTACCAGTTGACCTTAGCGGGGATTAATCAAGAGATTAGCCGTACTTTGGCACAAACTTCTCGTCTATTGCAAAACGTCTTTGATAGTCGCTTAACGGCACTGCAAATTCACCAAAATACCAATGCTGCAAGTATGACACTTCAGTCACTGGTCGCCAGTGAAGACAGTGACGCACTTGATGACTATTTTATCGAACAAGAGCAACAAGATGTTGCAAATACCCCTGACTTTCGTTTTATCGCTAAAGACGACCGTGTGTTATGGCATGATGGCAGTAGCTTGTTTCACGGTATTGATAATGAGGGGTTGGATCAGCTGCGTTTGCAATTACGAAGTATTAATCGTTGGACCTTAACCACTGTCACCACGGATACAGAGCAAGGTTATTTACTGATGCGGAAAACGCCGATCGTTTTTCAATCAAACGGTAAACTCGGCGGATATTTGTATGTGGTCGTGATGCTGAATGGCAACTTTTCGTTTGTGAAAAGTTTGCAGCGTGCCAGTGACACTCAGGCGGTATGGCTATCGGCAGACAATGCAACCTTAGCATCTACTCTTAGTGGTAACGATAACATAGGCAAGGCGTTAACGTTGCCGAGCGAGGAGAGCAGTCAAGCGTTTCGGCACTATTTAGTGAGCCAATCCAAGCTTCGCATCGGCGGTGAGTCGACCAAAATTTCATTGTTATCGGCGCAACGTAATGACAATGTTGTCACATTACAGCGGCAAATGGGCATCAACTTATTGCTCACTACCCTAATTATTATTATCGCTGCTTTTTGGGTCAATCGTTTTGTGAAAACCCGGGTTGCGGATTCGCTCGATAGGCTAATGCGATATAGCCAAGGGGCGCGATCACGTCAACGTACCTTGCCGTTTGCCGGATCCGATATTGAAGAGTTTAATCACATCGGCAAAACTCTAGAGTCGACTTTTCATGCGCTGCACGAGAAAGAGCGCTCCCTACAAGATTTATTTGATTACGCGCTATCACCGATTATTGTTTGGGACACGGACTTTGCTATCACCCGTATCAATCCAGCAGCCAAGTTAAAGCTGAACTATGACGAACAAATCCATGCCTCAAGCTGGTTGTATGATCAGTTTATGTATGCCATCTCTCCTCATCTAAAGCGCGCGGTTAATGGGACCATCCTCAAAGGGGTCAATATTGAGATTGACCGTCGCGTTTACCGATGGAATCTTGCACCTTTAATGGTTGATAACCAAGTCAAAGCGGTGATCGGCCAAGGTCAAGAAATTACATCTCTTATCGAAGCCGAGCAACAAAGCCAGCGAGCCAAAGAAGCAGCGGAAGCCTCCGCGCGCGCTAAATCAGAGTTCTTAGCCAAGATGAGCCATGAAATACGCACGCCGCTTAACGGCATTTTGGGGATCACGCAAATATTAAATGATAGAGCCGAGGATAAGGCACAAAAAGACCTACTTGGTAGTTTATACCAAAGTGGTGAGCACTTACTCACAGTACTCAATGATATCCTCGATTTGTCTAAGATTGAACAAGGTAAAATGACCATCGAGTATGGGGAGTTTTATCTCCAAGATATCATTCGCACGGTGGAGAATATTTACACACCGCTTTGTGAAAGCAAGTCTATCTTATTGAATATCGATGCACCGATTGCGGCTGATACCATGGTGCGCTCGGATCAGTCCCGCCTCACACAAATCTTATTCAACCTAATGAGTAATGCGATAAAATTTACTCATGCAGGGCAGGTTGGGCTGACGGTCACCCTAGCGCAACGTGAAGTAGAAAAAACAGACGAGAATGAAAATTCGTCAGATCAATCTACATTGCGTCAATCTACATTGCGTCTCGTAGTGAGTGATACCGGGATAGGAATGAACCAGCAGGCGCTTGAGTCTTTGTTCGATCCCTTTGTACAAGCGGATTCCAGTGTGACGCGGACTTATGGTGGTAGCGGCCTGGGCCTGTCGATTGTTAAAAGTCTATTAGACTTACTGGAAGGTGACATTGATGTGACCAGTGAGCCAGATAAAGGCAGCCGCTTTGTGGTCGAGGTGCCGCTCACCTTGGTGGACAATAAACCGGCCAAGGCGCCAGAAAACGTGCCTTTCGATCCTGTGTCGCTCGGCATCAAGCGCGTCTTATTGGTTGAGGATAATAAGATTAATGCTATGGTCGCCCAAGCATTTTGCCATAAATATCATATTGAGGTGGAGTGGGTGAAAGATGGAGAACAAGCATTAGCGCGCCTTCAGCAAGTGCAGTATGACTTGGTGTTGATGGATAACCATATGCCCAATCTTGGTGGTGTGGAAGCAACGCAGGCCATACGGCAAACGCTCGGGTTAAGTGTCCCCATCTACGCTTGCACGGCCGATGCGTATGGCAGCGTGCATGACGCTTTTTACCAAGCAGGCGCGGATTACATCATCGTCAAACCGATTAAAGAAGCCAGCTTTATCGAGGCGCTCCGCCACTTAAAACTCCGCCACTTAAAACATGGCGCACACGCTGACTCATGAGTGTGAGAGTTAACGTTGTGCGCTGCATGGTCTAAACACTAATATTGGCGTCGGGTTGGTCTGTAGGGAGGACTTTGACTTGCTTGATCATATTGTCGGCAACATCGACAATTTCAATATGGTGACCATCAATTTCAATGCTCAAGCGGCTTTTAGGGATATCCTCCAAGTGCTCGAGAATTAAACCATTGAGGGTACGGGGGCCGTCAGTGGGTAAGGTCCAGTTAAGACTCTTATTCAAATCGCGAATATTGGCGCTACCTTCAATCAAATAGCCACCATCGGTCAATGACGTAATCTCTTCGGCCAAGCTCGGTGATAAAGAGGTGGTAAACTCACCCACGATCTCTTCGAGAATGTCTTCTAACGTCACCAGGCCAATCATGTCGCCGTATTCGTCTACCACTAAGCCGATACGTTGCTTATTACGCTGAAATTTAAGCATTTGTACGTTCAGTGGCGTGCCTTCCGGAATAAAATAGACTTCATCGGCGGCGCGAAGCAGCGTCTCTTTATTAAATTCGTTTTTCTCAACCATCAGGCGATAGGCTTTGCGGACGCGCAGCATCCCAACCACCTCGTCGATGGTATCGCGATATAACACCATTCTTCCATGCGGGGCATGCGTGAATTGGCGCATGATGGACTTCCAGTCATCATTGATATTAATCCCAGTGATCTCATTGCGTGGCACCATGATGTCATCCACGGTCACCTCTTCAAGCTCTAGAATTGATAGCAACATATGCTGGTGACGACGGGGGATCAAACTACCGGCTTCGTTGACAATGGTTCGCAGCTCTTCGGTGCTTAGATTATCTTTGCCGTCGGCTTTAGCGCCTATTCCTAACAAGCGCAAAAAACCATTGGTGATAAAGTTCACCAGGCTAACAAGCGGATAAAACACCTTCATTAGGATGGTGAGCAAATGGCTGCTAATAAACGATACGCGCTCTGGATAAAGAGCAGCCAGCGTTTTGGGCGTGACTTCGGCAAACACCAGGATCACCATCGTTAACACACCGGTTGCGATCGCAATCCCTGCGTCGCCATACAAACGTAACCCGAGGACGGTCGCGATTGAAGAGGCAAGAATATTTACCAGGTTATTACCGATCAGAATAAGCCCAATCAATCGGTCTGGCCGAGTAAGCAGTTTTTCGACCCGCTTAGCGCCACTGTGGCCTGATTTAGAGAGGTGGCGCAACCGGTACCGATTAAGTGCCATCATGCCTGTCTCAGACCCGGAAAAATAACCGGAAATGACGATAAGCAATACCAAAAGGGAAATCAATATTCCCGTCGATATGTCGTCCAACGAACTGTTCCTTACGTTTGTTTTAAAATCAGAGCGTGTGCTCGAGGGTTTACGCTAAATGCGCGTAATCAATAGCCTGCAATCAATATCTCACGAACAAACCGGCTACCAAAGTAGGCCAGAGTAAGGAGAAACGCGCCCACGATACTAAACCAGACCACCCGACGTCCACGCCAGCCGGACTGATAATGCCCCCAAAGGAGCACACCATAGACTCCCCAAGCGGCCATCGAGAGGAAGGCTTTGTGCGCTTTTCCTTGCGCGAACATGTCATCGACAAAGACAAAACCAGAGATTAGAGTGAGTGTTAATAATACTTGTCCGACTAAAATGATGTTGAAAAGCTGACGCTCCACCATCATTAAAGGAGGAACATTATGATTAATCACCTGGCGCTTTTTGTGTTTGAGCTGATAATCCAGCCAAGCCAATTGCAATGCGTACAGGGTAGCAATCATCAATGTTGAGTATGAAAACAGAGCCAGAGAAATGTGTAATAGCACCTCTGGGTGTGATTCAAGATGCGTAATAAAGGCACCGGGCAGCAGGGTCGCGCTCGCAAGGTTTAGTCCTGCAAAGGCGTAAACCACCGGCAGCAAGAACCATAGCCGCAATCGGAAAATTAGCCCGGTCGTCATCATCGCAATGATAAAACTCACCAAGGAGGCGACGTTGAGCATGCTAAGATTCTGCCCACTTCCTGATAAAATCAGATCTTTGAGCAGATAAGCATGTAACGCCAGCGCAGCCAGTGCGGTGAAAAAGACCGGCTTCGCACTAATTTGATTGTTGCTGGACAAGCCGGGGATGATCTGCAAAATGGCGGCCAGATAAAGCAGTGATGCCAACAAGGCTGTCAGAATTTCCATCGTCACCGATCAGTCAGTTAATCAATAAGAATGAAGGTGTGAGTATACCTTGCCTCAATCTCTGTCGCTATCGATACATGCAAGTGATGGGGGGATTGCGGTATAATCTCAGTAATTTCGCGACAGCGATTGCACCCAGATGAAAAATCATGGGCCAATAGGACGAGTGGGCGAGTAACGCATGTTTGAAAACTTATCAGAACGTTTATCCCGGACGCTCAAAAATGTGAGCGGCCGTGGACGATTAACGGAAGACAATATCAAAGAAACCCTGCGCGAAGTGCGTATGGCGCTACTGGAAGCCGATGTCGCGCTCCCTGTGGTTCGTGATTTTGTTAAACGCGTCAAAGAACGCGCCGTTGGCATTGAAGTCTCTAAAAGCCTGACCCCAGGGCAAGAGTTTATCAAGATTGTTCAAGCTGAGCTTGAAGCGGTGATGGGCGACGCCAATGAAAAATTGGATCTTGCGGCGCAGCCGCCCGCAGTGATTTTGATGGCGGGCTTGCAAGGGGCGGGTAAAACCACCAGTGTGGGTAAGCTGGGTAAGATGCTTACCGAGCAAGAAAAGAAAAAAGTGTTAGTGGTGTCTGCCGATGTGTATCGCCCGGCGGCGATCAAACAGTTGGAGACCTTGGCTAGCGAAGTGGGGGTTGACTTTTTCCCGTCCAGCACTGACCAAAATCCAGTCGATATTGCTCAATCCGCGGTTGAGCACGGCAAGCTAAAATTTTATGACGTAGTGATCGTCGATACGGCGGGTCGTTTGCATGTCGATGACGCCATGATGGGCGAAATCAAAGACGTTCACCGCGCGATCAACCCTGTTGAAACCCTGTTCGTAGTAGACGCCATGACAGGCCAAGATGCGGCGAACACCGCCAAAGCCTTTAACGATGCATTGGCATTGACGGGTGTGGTTCTGACCAAGGTTGATGGTGACGCCCGAGGTGGTGCCGCACTGTCGGTGCGTCATATCACCGGTAAACCGATTAAGTTCTTGGGTGTGGGTGAAAAAACAGACGCACTTGAGCCTTTCCATCCTGACCGGGTGGCATCCCGTATCTTGGGGATGGGCGACATGCTGTCGCTTATCGAAGATCTCGAGCGTAATGTCGATCAAGACAAAGCCGAGAAAATGGCCAAGAAGTTCAAGCAGAAGAAAGGCTTCGACTTGGCCGATTTTCGTGATCAGCTTGAGCAGATGAAGGGCATGGGTGGCATGATGGGCATGATGGATAAGCTGCCTGGCATGTCCAATGTGCCTGATAACGTGAAAGATAACGTTGATGATAAAATGTTCTTGCAGATGGAAGCGATCATTAACTCGATGACACCGCGTGAGCGCCAGCGTCCAGAAATCATCAAAGGGTCACGCAAAAAGCGGATTGCCGCCGGTTCAGGCACCCAGGTGCAAGACGTCAACCGCTTGCTTAAGCAGTTCACCCAAATGCAGAAGATGATGAAGAAAATGCAAAAAGGTGGCATGCGCAATATGATGCGCCAAATGAAGGGCATGATGCCACCCGGTGGTGGTCCCGGCGGCCCTGGCGGATTCATGGGTTAATCCGATTCGATATTTTGCTTGTTAGCCCAGTGCTAGCAGGCTTGATAACTCGCTGTGAGGCTGGGGACAGCTGGTGGAAATTTGACTAAACCAGTTGCATTCACAGCAATAAAGAGTAAAATTCCCGAGCTTTATTTTGGCACGAGGCCCCGCATTGCTTACGCGAAACGGGGCCAATTTTATTAAGTAATGCAAATGAGGACGATATGGTAACCATTCGTTTGGCACGTCATGGCGCGAAAAAACGCCCATTTTATCAAATCGTTGTAGCTGACAGCCGCCAGGCGCGCGACGGTCGCTTCATCGAAAAAATTGGTTTCTTCAACCCTGTTGCTCAAGGCCAGGAAGAGAAACTACGCCTTGACCTGGATCGCGTAAACCACTGGGTTAGCGAAGGCGCAACGGTTTCTGACCGTGTTGCTAAGCTAGTCAAAGACGCAGCGCAAGCGGCGTAATTGATCAGTGTCAGGGTTAAAAGAAGAAATGAGTGAGCAAGAGACGATTGTCGTTGGCAAGCTAGGCTCGTCGTACGGCATACGAGGCTGGCTCAAGATTTTTTCTTACACTGAAGATGCTGAAAGCATTTTTGCCTACTCACCCTGGTTTATCCAGGTGCGCGGGCAGTGGCAACGTTTCGAGGTTGAAGACTGGAAACGCCACAATAAAGGGTATGTCGCCAAACTTACGGGGCTGGATCAGCGCGAAGACGCGCAGATGCTGACCAACGCTGAGATTGCAGTCAGTGCACAAGCGCTTCCTGCTTTATCAGATCAAGAGTTTTATTGGCGTGAGCTGTTTGGTATGGACGTGGTGAATGCAAAAGGCTATCACCTCGGCACTGTGACTGACATGCTTGAAACAGGCTCGAACGACGTGCTTGTCGTTAAAGCCAACCTGAAAGATGCTTTTGGTAAAAAGGAACGCTTAATTCCGTTCCTTGAAGAGCAGGTCATCAAGTCGATTGATCGCACTGCTCAACGGATCGAAGTTGACTGGGATCCTGGTTTTTAAACTCCAACAGTAAGCGAGCGGAAATATGTGGGTTGGCATTATCAGCCTGTTTCCAGAAATGTTCCGAGCGGTCACTGATTTTGGAGTCACGGGCCAAGCGGTAAAAAAAGGGCTGTTAAACGTCGAAACGTGGAATCCGCGTGATTTCACCCACGACAAACACCGTACGGTCGATGACCGACCTTACGGCGGTGGCCCGGGCATGTTAATGATGGTAGAGCCTTTGCGCGATGCGATTCATGCCGCTAAACAAGCCGCAGGCGATAAAGCGAAAGTGGTTTACCTCTCTCCGCAAGGGCGCAAGCTCGATCAAGCGGGGGTCGAGTCGCTGGCGAGCAATGATAAACTTATTTTGATTTGTGGCCGGTATGAAGGGGTAGACGAGCGCATTATTCAAACTCACGTTGACGAAGAATGGTCAGTGGGAGATTTTGTGCTTAGTGGGGGCGAGCTGCCCGCGATGACGTTAGTCGATGCTGTTGCTCGGTTTGTACCGGGTGTGCTAGGCGATATGGCGTCAGCAGAGGAAGATTCCTTTGCCAATGGGTTGTTAGACTGTCCACACTACACGCGTCCTGAAGTGTTAGATGGGTTGGTGGTACCAGAGGTGCTAAAATCCGGTAATCATAAGGACATTCGTCGCTGGCGATTAAAACAATCGCTAGGTCGCACTTGGTTACGACGACCAGAGCTCCTGGAAAACCTAGCTCTGACTGAYGAACAGGAATCACTACTTGCCGAGTTCATCAAAGAACATCGTGCAAGTGCCGAATCAAATTGAGTTTCAGTTTATTCTAGGGTTATAAATAATGAGTAACATCATCAAGCAGCTCGAAGACGAGCAAATGAAAAAAGACCTGCCTGAGTTTCAAGCAGGTGACACTGTCCTGGTACAGCTTAAAGTAAAAGAAGGTAACCGTGAGCGTCTGCAGCCATATGAAGGTGTGGTTATCGCTAAGCGCAATCGTGGTCTACACTCTGCATTTACCGTACGTAAAATGTCTAGCGGTGAAGGTGTAGAGCGTACTTTCCAAGCCCATTCGCCAGTTATCGACAGCATTACTGTTAAACGTCGCGGTGCAGTACGTCGTGCCAAACTGTACTACCTGCGTGAGCGTTCTGGTAAGTCAGCTCGAATCAAAGAGCGTCTTAACAAGAAGTAATCGCCCCTATGGCGTTTATTGCTCAAAAGCCCGTCCTGTAGGACGGGCTTTTTTAATGGCCAATCGGCTCATTCACACCTCACCCTTCACCGCCCTCACCACTTAATCCTGTTTACAACCGTTTATCTGCACCGGCGACCACTCGCCGTTAAAGCGCGTGTATTCGACAACGCAATCGGCAAAATGGCATCTGTCCCCTACTAAAAGATTGGCAGCAGCGCTGCTAACGACACGGAGAGCAATTATGTCCTGGTTTTTACTTTGCGTAGTGACCTTGATTGTCGGCTACTTTACCTACGGCACTTTCATTACCAAAATTTTTGGGCCAAAACCGCAAAAAGCGACCCCGGCCATGAGCATGAACGATGGTGTCGACTTTGTGCCACTGTCAGATAAGAAAGTATATCTGATTCAACTGCTTAATATTGCAGGCCTCGGTCCGATTTTTGGCCCAATACTCGGTGCGTTATATGGCCCTGTTGCCATGCTATGGATTGTGTTTGGCTGCATTTTTGCCGGCGCCGTGCATGATTATTTCTCTGGTATGCTCAGTGTGCGTGCCAATGGCGCATCTGTCCCTTCTGTCGTGGGCGAGCATCTCGGTAACTTCGCTAAACATTTTATGAACTTCTTTGCGGTGTTACTCTTGATGCTGGTGGGCGTGGTGTTTGTGCTCGGTCCAGCCAAGTTGTTAGGTAGTCTGTCAGAAATGAGCGTGGCGCTGTGGGTGGGCATTATCTTTGCCTACTATGTATTGGCCACCGTGGTGCCGATAGACAAAATTATTGGCCGTTTTTATCCTATATTTGGCGCTTTGCTTGTCTTTATGTCGGTGGGCTTGATTATCGGCTTGGCCGTGAGCGATCACAGCTTCTACAGCCAAGGGCTCGATTTTGCCACCAACTTCCATCCGACCGATCTGCCACTATGGCCATTACTGTTTATCACCATCGCTTGTGGTGCGGTATCAGGCTTCCACGCCACCCAATCGCCATTAATGGCGCGTTGTATGCAGAATGAAAAGTCAGGCCGGTTTATCTTTTATGGCGCCATGATTGGTGAAGGTGTGATTGCGCTTATCTGGTGTAGTCTGGGCTTAAGCTTCTATGAATCGAGTGACGCGCTTAATCAAACGCTCGCTAACGGTGGCCCGGCAGCGGTGGTGCATGAGGTTTCCACCTCGCTACTTGGCACGGTCGGCGGCATTATGGCGGTATTAGGGGTGATTGTGTTGCCGATCACTTCTGGCGACACTGCTTTCCGTTCTGCGCGTCTGATTATCGCCGACTTTCTGAATATTCAGCAAAAACCGATGGTGAAGCGCCTGATGATTGCGATCCCCATGTTTGTGGTCGGCTTTTTGATCACCAAAGCGGAGTTTGGCGTGATTTGGCGTTACTTCGGCTGGGCTAACCAAACTACCGCGATGATCATGTTGTGGGCCGCGGCAGCCTATCTTATTAAGCGTGATAAGCTGCACTGGGTATGCACCATTCCTGCGATGTTTATGACCGCGGTAACTGTCACTTATTTGGCCAATGCTGAAATCGGTTTTAGCTTACCGATGAATATCGCTACCATGATTGGTGTCGGGGCAACCGTTGTCGCCACAATTGGGTTCTTTATCGGTTATAAACCCAATTCGCAGTTAATCGCCAATGAAAAGCAGTTATAGGTAAGGCGTTATAGCTGATGGGTCTGCGCTCAGCTATATGACTGGTCTTCAAGCAATATTCAGTCAAATACGCTAAGATCTAAGCCTCAGTATTTACTGAGGCTTTTTTATGAGGGTAGGACAGGGCATGAAACAGACGTTTTTTTTATTATTCGCCGTTTTACTTTTGGCCGGGTGCGCTGCTTCTACCACCCAAGGCTTGGTTGACGATCAAAATTGGTATGGCTTGGGGGAGCAAGATGGTCAGCGTGGTTTGCCACAGCGATCCGTGAAAGATTTACAAACCCTGGCAAGTAAAGCGACTGGGCCGATGAATGCAAATTATCTCGACTACGAGCAAGGCTACATCCATGGTATTGATGATTACTGCGATCCTGCTCATGCCTATCAGCTTGGGCTAGACGGAAATCCGTATATGGGCGTATGTGAAAGTCGGCCAGGATCTCAGCGTTTTAGAATGGAATGGCAGCGTGGTCATCACGATTCTCAAAGCCAATCTAATAGCCTATTTTATTGAGCACTGGCGTATAAGTCTGGGTTAGTTAAGCCCCAATTGATTTTTTAACGCTTTTAAGTAACGTCGGCTCACCGGCACAACATGCGCTGAGGAGGTAATCACCTCAGCAAGGCCATTGTCGAGTAAGCGGATTTCGCGGATAGCGGCGGGGTGAATCAAGTATTGGCGATGACAGCGTATTAAGGGGGTTTTGTCCTCCAAGACCTTGAGTGATAGGTGCGTGGTAGACTCGCCTTTTGCGGTGAGCAGTGCGACGCCACTTAAGGCGGTCCGCGCAACTTCGACCTCTTGATGTGGGATCAATGTAATCCGACTGTGTCCCGCACAGGGAAGCAAATCCAACGTTGGTGTCATTGCTCGGTAGTCGTTTTTCTGGCGTAGCTCACGAGTGAGTTTTTCCAAGGATTTTTTTAATCGCACGGTTTCAACGGGCTTTAACAGGTAGTCGAACGCATTTTCTTCAAATGCTTGTACCGCATATTCATCATAGGCGGTGACAAATACCACCTTGGGCATGGTATCGGGATCGAGCATGGCTAACAGCTCTAATCCCGTCACTCGCGGCATTTGAATATCTAAAAACACCACGTCTGGACGGGTTTGATTGATGGCTTTCAGTGCGTCAATGGCATTGTTGCATTGCCCTATGATGTCAACACCGCCTACCGCTAGCAACTCGTCTTCCAACGCCTCGCGGGCGTGCAGCTCATCATCAACAATCAATGCCTTAATCATGCCTCTCTCTCCTTATTGGGCGTTTGATACGTGAAGGGCAAAGTGACGGTTGCCCGTGTCCATATATCAGGCTGACAGGTCATTTTTAGCGCATATTGGCCGCCAAACAACCCTCGTACACGCTTATCAACAATACGCATGCCGAGTCCTGAGTGTTGTGCTGCGGGTTGGTAAAGCCCGGCATTGTCTTCCACTTGTAAATACAGGCATTCGCCTTCTTGCCAGCCACGAATAATAATTTTGCCGTCTGCCATCAATTGGCTGATCCCATGTTTCACCGCATTCTCGACCAAAGGCTGTAAGGTAAAACTTGGGATCACCGCGTGTAAGATAGCGGGATCAATCTGCTTCTCCACACTCATGCGATCGGCAAAACGGGCATGTTCGAGCTCTAAATAGGCATCAAGGTGATTCAGCTCTTGCTCAAGCGAGACGGTCTCGCGGTTTTGCTTAAGGTTACTGCGAAAAAAAGTCGATAGATGTTGGATCAATTGGCGTGCCCGCTCTGGCTCGCGTTTGACCACCGCACTAATCGTATTTAAGGCATTGAACAAAAAGTGCGGATTGACTTGGGCGCGTAATAAGTTTAATTCGGCCTGGGTGAGCAAACTTTGTTGACGCTGATAACGGCCGGTTAAAATCTGGTTCGAGAGCAATCGGGCGATCCCTTCGCCCATGGTGACATTAATGGCCGAAAAGAGCTTACGTTTTGGCTCATAAAGCTTCACCGTCCCCAGTACATAGCCATCGCCTCCGCGTAGTGGGATCACCAGTACTGATCCCAACTTGCAATAAGGAGAAAGTGAGCAGCAATAGGGGATATCCGCACCATCAATATAGATCAGCTGATCATCGGCAATCGCGCGACGGGTGTAATCAGAGGCAATTGGCGTACCGGGGAGATGGTGGTCATCGCCAATACCGGTAAACGCAAGGATCTTTTCTCTATCGGTAATCGCCACCGCCCCAACGCCGGTTTCTTGCTGAATAATGGCAGCGACTTGTTCACTGCTTTGTTGATTAAACCCGCTGCTTAAAAGGCCGACCGATCGTTCAGCAATTTTGAGTGCTTTGCTGGAAAATGCCGCTGAATAGCGCTCGAACAGGGTTTTCCGGTCGACAATTATGCTCATAAACATCGCCGCGCCAATAGAGTTAGCAATCACCATGGGGGCGGCAATCGCGCTAACCAGTTCATACGCGCGGCTAAAGGGTTCAGCGACCGCGAGGATAATCGCCATCTGCACTAACTCGGCAACGAAGGTTACCCCTAACACGACTGTGGGAGAGAATAAACGGCTGGTTTGATTGCGCGACACCAAATAGCGATGCATTACACCACCAATCAAGCCCTCTGCCGTGGTCGAAATGGCGCAAGCCAAGTCAGTAAAGCCGCCTAAACTGTAGCGATGTAAACCGCCGGTTAGCCCGACCAAAAAGCCCACAAATGGGCCGCCTAGTAATCCGCCCATGACCGCGCCGATCGCACGGGTGTTGGCAATTGCATCTTGAATCCCCAAGCCAAAATAGGTACCGAGAATGCAAAAGCCAGAGAAAAGAAAATAACAAACAACTTTATGCGACAGTCGCCCCGAAATACTCAGCAGTGGCATAAATGCCGGTGTTTTACTGAGCAAATAGGCGATAACCAGATAGACGCTCATTTGCTGAAGAAGTGAGAGAATCAGTGCCATAACGACCCACACAAAAAAACCAATGCGCTATAGTAACGGTTGCCGTTGTAAGACTCTATTGTAATCTCTAGTGTAAATTATTACTTACAGAGTAAATA